>NZ_JBBAKG010000026.1:0-74680 GCF_040403615.1 Haliscomenobacter sp.
TCCATCCGCACGATCTTCGGATGAAACGTTCCGATCGTTTCTACCAGTTCGGTTTGGGCGGCCATCACCTGATGGATGTTTTTGTAGGCGAATGGTGCTTCATCCAGGCCTCCACCAATCAACTCCACCCCGTGGGTGCGCAAATGCTTGTCGAGCTCGGGCTTGGTTACGGCGCCCATGGCTTGACGCCGCGACATTTGCCGTCCTGCACCATGCGAAGCCGAGTTGAGCGAATCAGCGAATCCCAATCCCCGCACGATGAATGCCGGAGCCGTCATCGATCCCGGAATCACCCCCAAAACGCCTTTGCCTGCTGGAGTTGCGCCCTTGCGGTGCACAATGTACTCCTTGCCATCGGCCAGGGTTTCCTTCCAGGCAAAGTTGTGGTGGTTTTCAACGATGGCCACTGCTTTTTCCCCAATGGATTTGGCCATGCGGTGATGGATTTGGTGGTGACAAGCCGAGGCGTAATCTCCGGCCAGGTTCATCGCAATCCAGTATTCCTGTCCTGCTTCGGTATCCAAACCCAACCAGGCCAGGTGCTGCGCCTGTTTGGGCAGGTTGCAGGTTTCCATGGCCAGTTTGGTGTAATGTTGTGCCAGGGTTGCCCCCAATCCACGCGAGCCGGAATGCGACATCAAGCCGAGGTATTTGCCAAGGGGCAAATTGAACTCATTGGCCTCATCCATGATTTCCACCTCGCCAAATTCGACAAAGTGGTTGCCAGAACCAGATGAACCGATTTGACTCCAGGCTTTGCCTTTCAAAAAGCGGAGTTTTGGCACTTCCTTGAATTCCTTACGTTCCAAAATCGGATCGTCCATGGGCTTGTCAAAAGTGGCGAAACCAAAACGCGTATTTTCCAGCAACAGCTTTTTGTACATGCTGCGTTTGGCCTCCAGATCTCGTGGATCCAGTGGATAGATGGTCAGGCACATGCGGCAACCGATGTCCATGCCTACCCCGTATGGAATCACCGCATTTTCGGTAGCCAATACACCGCCAATAGGCAAGCCGTAGCCTTGGTGCGCATCGGGCATCAAGGCACCTGCATGGGTCACGGGCAAACGCATGGCGATTTCCATTTGCTCGATGGCACCCGCCTCAATTTTTCCTGCGCCGAATACCGGATAAGGTTTGGATTTAGGCGCCAGGTCAATAACAATTGGGGCTTGTACAGTGGGGCCTACCAATGCCTCTACGATGCGGCCCAACACTGGGTCTTCGGCGTAATCGCTTGGGTTGGCCAAAAGCGCTTCCAAGAGTTGATCTACTTGTTCCTGGGTATGTCGTTTGTAGTTTTTGGGGATCAGGTTGATGCACAGACCCATCGCCGGCCCTTCTGGGTAGCCCATTTTGATCAACTCTTTGCCCCTGATTTGAATCTTTGCCATAAAACAGTAAATAAAATTGGTTTGGGAGGATAAGGCAATTTGGTAAGCATAAGTTCCAGCGCAAATGGAATTTGTCTAACGCGTGGCTTCCAGCAAAGCCTGGGTGTAGGGGTGTTCTGGCGCAGTAAAGACCTGATCGGCAAGTCCTTTTTCAACAATGACGCCATCTTTCATCACCATCACTTCGTCGCACATGAAGCGGATGACGGCCAAATCGTGGGAAACAAACAAATAAGTCAGGTTCTTTTTGACCTGTAAATCTTTGAGCAAATTGAGCACCACCGCCTGTACCGATACATCGAGGGAAGAAACCGCTTCATCGCAGACCAAAAAGCGGGGTTGCACTGCCAATGCCCGGGCAATGCACAAACGTTGGCGCTGGCCGCCGGAAAATTCGTGCGGGTAGCGGTGAAAATGATCAGGTTGCAAGCCCACTTGTTCCAGCAATTCAATCGCCATTTCGAGTTGTTCCTGCGCAGTCGCCCCGATGCCGTGCACTTTCATCGGCTCGGTGATGGCCAAACCCACTGGAATGCGCGGATTGAGGGCAGAATAAGGATCTTGAAAAACCATTTGCATGTGTCGACGCACTTGCCTAAGCTCTTCATCGGCAATAGTGGTGATGTCTTGTCCATCAAAAAGGATTTTGCCAGCGGTAGGCTCGATCAGGCGCAAGACGCTGCGGCCAAGCGTGGTTTTGCCACTGCCGGATTCCCCTACCAGCCCCATGGTTTGGCCGGTTTTGATGCAAAAAGATGCCTCTTGCACCGCTTTGACCCAAGTGCGGGGCGTACCCAGCCAGGATTTGCGTTGCGGAAACCAGGTGGATAAGTTCTCAACTTCAAGCAAAATTTCTTCCGTCTCCGCAGTTGAAAACTCACTTGTCGCTGATTCAACTGGATGGATGGACTGCGTTTCAATATAATCCTCGATGGTTGGCAGACGGAGAATCCGACGATCCAGCGGAGGTCGGCAATTGAGCAAGGCCTGGGTGTAAGCCGATTGGGGATTTTGAAAAACTTGATCAGTGTTGCCAATTTCGACCAGTTTGCCCCCCTGCATCACCAATACCACATCAGCAAAATGGGCAACCAGCGTCAGGTCGTGAGAAATGAAGAGGATGGACGTATTGAATTCTGCCTGCAATTCCTGCATCAACAGAATGATCTCTTTTTGCACGGTAGCATCGAGGGCAGTGGTGGGTTCGTCGGCCAACAGCAGGGTTGGGTTGCAGCACATGGCCATAGCGATCATCACCCTTTGTTTTTGCCCCCCGGAGATTTCGTGTGGATAAGCCCGATAAATCCGCTCTGCGTCCTGGATTTTGACTTTTTGCAGCCATTCAATGGCGCGATCGCGGGCTTGGGATTTGTTGAGCCCCAGGTGCAATTGCAAGACCTCGTCGATCTGATGACCGCAGCGTTGGAGGGGGTTCAAGGAAGTCATCGGTTCCTGAAAAATCATGCCGATGGACTTGCCGCGGATGGCCTGTAAATCCAAAGGTGAAAGTTTCAAAAGATTGGAAAGCGACCCAGTTTTAGGTTGAAAAGCCATCCGCGTTGCCGACACTTGAGCATTGTGGGGCAACAAACCTAGCAAAGACAAGGCGGTCAGCGACTTGCCCGAACCGGATTCTCCAACAATGGCCAGGTTTTTGCCGGCAGGCAGCACAAAAGACAATTTGTCCACTACGGTTTGATCACCAAAGCGGATGGAGAGGTCTTGTACTTCCAGCAAATGCTCCATCTCAATTATCGGATACTAGTCTCAATTATCGGATATTAATCTCAATTCAATCACATCGGGTTTGATTTCGATGCTCAAATTATCGGGCTGGCTCAACCAACGGGTAAAGGTGTCGCCAAAAAGTTCTTTGCGCCAACCTTGTTCAAAAACTTCTTCCGCAAAACTTGGGTCGTTTTTGATTTTTTTAAACCAGTTGCGGGGCAAAGCCAGGGCGTGAGAAATGCCTTTTTGCATGCATTGGTGCCGAATGATGAGGTACAACAGCTCGGTCAGAACTTCCTCATTGGGGTTTTCTTCCTCTTCGGTGGGTACCTGGCGCAACAAGATTTTTTCGTCCTCGCTGATTTCGCGGCTGTAGAGGTCATTCATGGTTGGCCACAATTCTCCGGCGAATTTGTCAGGAATGCGGCGGTTTTCGCGCAGGCCAGCTTTGCCAGAGCGCATACTGCGTACAATCTGGCTCATGAATTTGCTGGGCAAAACCATCTCCTTGGAGTAGTTTTTTTCCTCGGCTATTCTGCGCCGCCATTCAAACAAACGCAGCAAAAACAAACGTTCACGTTTGTTGAGGGATTTCATCAAATCGCTGTTCAGGGCTTCGTGGTGTGGATCTTTGGCGTAATACACGTCTCTTTCCAGGGTTTTGAATTCCTCTTTGGCCCAGTGCAAACGGTTGTTTCTCAAGAGGTCAGCTTCTTGGATTTTCCACAAATCGTGTAAAGGTTCGATGTCCTGAATGGCGTATTTGAGTTGATTTTGGTTGAAAGGCCGGGCTTCCCAGTCGGCAACGGTGAAGCTTTTATTCAGATTGATTTTCAGCTCCGTTTCCACCAGTTTTTTGAAGGCCAGTGGATAGCGATAGCCCAAAAAGCCTGCAGCAATCTGGGTATCAAATGTATTTTTGGGTACCGTACCATAGCTGGCGTACAACAAACGGTAATCGTTTTCACCTGCATGGGTAACTTTGACAATATTGGGGTTTTCGATCATTTCCAGGAAAGGATCCAGATTTTTCAGGGGAAAAGGATCGATTAAAAAAAAGCCGTGTACAGTGGCGACCTGGATGAGGCACAATCTGGTTGTAAATCGCTTTTCTCCAACAAATTCAGAATCAAAGCACATCCATTCAATGTCACGGTTGATCTGGTGAAATTGTTCCAATCCTTCTTTGGTAGTAATAAATTCAAAAGCTTGCATGCGTTCTATTTAGGGAGACGGTTGGCGCAAATATATTGATTCAAACCGGAATATTTTTTCAAAAAGTTGTAACCTCACCAAAGCAATGCATCGTCTATCTTTTTGCAAACGCTATACATGGAAGAAGACTTACTTTTGGTTCATCGGGTTCTGAGAGGGGAACAGTTCGCTTTCCGCACCATTGTGGAGAAATACCAAAACTATGTCTTCACCATTGCCATGCGCGTGCTCAATGCCCGCGAAGAAGCAGAAGAAGTAGCCCAGGATGTGTTTTTGAAAGTGCATAAAATGTTGGGGAGCTATCGGCAAGAATCAAAATTCAGTTCCTGGCTTTATGCCATTGCTTACCGAACGGCCATTGACAATGCACGCAAGAAAAAATTACCTTTGCAAAGCATTGAAGCAGATGGCGCCGCGTTTCAGACACCCGATTTATTGAGTAAAACGCCTGTTGAACTGACCCAGGACAATGACTTGCGTCAACACGTTCAGGCGGTAATCAATCGTTTGAAACCCAGCGACGCCAGTATCATTACATTGTATTATTTGAATGAACAATCGGTACAGGAAATTGCCGACATTACAGGTTTGAGTGTGACCAATGTAAAAACCAAATTGCATCGATTGAGAGAGCAACTGCGCCAGGAACTGACGGCCAGTGCTTTGGATCAACACTAGTATGAAAAAAGAAACGTCAATTTTGATCTGGAAATACCTGGATGGGGAATGTACCCCTGAGGAGAAGGAAATGGTTCAGCAATTGTTGGCCACTGACGCTGGTTTTGGGGAGGAAATGAACCTGGCAAAAGAATTGCAGCAAGCATTAACAACCCTGGAGCCAGAAGAGCCTTCGATGCGCTTTGCCGCCAATGTTGCTGAAAGACTGCCTGCATTGTACCGTCCGGTTCAGGTCAGCGCCGATTTGTTGCCCAAAGGGGTCGTGCAGGCTTTTGGTGCATTGGTGGGCGGATTTGGATTGGTCTGTTTGAGTTTGTTTTTTGCCAGCAAGCAATTCATGCAGGGGCAGTTTAATTTTTTCGGTAGATATACTTTGGACTTGGGTGTTTTTTCCAACCCGCTTGTATTTTCTGTGTTTGTTTTTTCTATGGGGGTGTTGGGTTATTTTTTCCTGGATTTTACTTTGAAAAGATTATTTTTGAGGAAATAGGTTGGGCAGCTTCGCTGCGTTTTTTTCACCACCTAAGACACACCTTAGATACACCTAAGTCAATGCGTTTTTTTCTGAGATGAATCTAACGGTTTGTCTTAGGTGGTGGAAAAAGAATGCCTAAAAGTGTTCAGAAGCCTCCAAATCATGCAGCAGAAAATTTACAGCATCCTGTTTTTCCTTCCCTTGCTTTTGGGGATTCATTCCGAAAAACCCCTTCAGCCCGCCCGCAAAAAAGTCAACATCATTTACATCTACGCCGACGATTTGGGTTATGGCGAATTGGGTGCTTATGGTCAGGAAAAGATCAAAACACCGCATCTTGATCAGTTGGCCAGCGAGGGTATACGTTTTACGCAGCATTACTCAAGTGCGCCAGTTTGTGCCCCCTCCCGCTGCATGTTGCTAACGGGCAAACATCCTGGACATGCTTACATTCGTGGAAATTACGAGTTGGGAGAATACAGCGATGACATGGAAGGTGGCCAAATGCCGCTACCGGAGGGAACCACCACGATTGGCCACATGCTGCAAAAAAACGGTTACCACACCGGAATCATCGGCAAATGGGGGCTGGGCATGAACACCACCACGGGCAGTCCCAATTTGCAAGGATTTGATTATGCCTACGGCTACCTTTGTCAGAAACAGGCCCACAACTATTACCCTACCCACCTCTGGGAAAACGGAAAATGGGATACCTTGCAAAACCCTCCCATCACGGTGCACCAGCGTTTGAAACCAGAAACGCCTTTTGACTATTTTATCGGCAAAGAATATGCGGTGGATAACATGACCGCCAAGGCGCTTCAGTTTATGCGCCAGCAAAAAGACCAGCCTTTCTTTTTGTACCTGGCCTTTCCCCTGCCCCATTTGTCGCTGCAAGTTCCTGCAAAAGCGCTGGCGCCATATCTGGGCAAATTTCGGGAAGAGCCCTATATCGGCGATCGGAATTATGCTCCTCAACAATACCCACTTTCCGCCTATGCGGGCATGATCAGCTACCTGGATCAGCAAGTTGGTTTGGTCATGGAGACGCTCAAAACACTGGGTTTGGAGGAGAATACCCTGGTTTTGTTTTCGAGCGACAATGGCACTACCCTCAAAGTTGGTGGAGTGGATGCTGCTTTTTTCAACAGTACCCAGGGTTTGCGCGGACTCAAAATGGAAGTGTACGAAGGTGGAATTCGGGTGCCGTTCCTTGCGCGTTGGAAAGGAAAAATTGCAGCGGGACAAGTGAGTGATCACGTGTCGGTACAGTATGATCTGATGGCCACACTGGCGGATTTGCTCCACACTCAAGCCCCGGTCAATGATGGAATTTCCTATTTACCCACCTTGCTGGGTCTAAAACAGTTGCAAAAACAGCATCCTTTTTTATACTGGGAATACCCGGAGAATGGCGGACAAATTGCAGTGCGCATGGGTGATTGGAAAGGGGTGAAAATGAAAATGAAGGGAAATCCTCAAGCGCCTTGGGAGTTGTACAACCTGGCCAGCGATCGCGCAGAGCAACACAATGTTGCAGCAGAACAAGGGAATTGGGTGAAAAAAATGGATGATTTGGTGAAGGAAGTGCATGTGCCGAGTCACATTAAGGAGTGGGAGTTTGTTAGTCCGAAGTTTAAATGATTTGCAGCTTCGCTGCTTTTTTCCACCACCTAAGGCACCGAAGACACCTAAGAATCACCTAAGAAACTAAGGTGGGTCTTAGGTCTCTTAGGTGGTAAAAAAAACAATATAATTAGTGCCGTTTCGCAAAATCGCGCATCAAATCCACCAACAATTGCACACTTTCCAGGGGCATGGCATTGTACATGGATGCCCGGAAGCCGCCCACGGTGGGGAAACCTTTGATGCCCACCACGTCATTTTGAGCTGCAAATTCCAGGAAAGCTACCTCCAATTCTGGCTTTGTGATTTGAAAGCAAGCATTCATCAGGGAGCGATCAGTGGTTTTTACGTTGCCCACAAACAGGGGATTGCGATCAATCTCGGTGTACAGCAACTTGGCTTTGGCTGCATTGCGGCGTTCCATTTCATGCAAACCACCTTGCGCCTGAGTCCAGCGCAAGGCCAGCAGGGCTACGTAGATGGAGAAAGTAGGTGCAGTGTGGTACAGCGACTGCTCGTTGATGTGCGTTTGGTAGTCAAAAATGGTAGGAATCTGGCGGGGTGTTCTTTGAGACAAAAAATCTTTTCGAATGACCACGCAAGTTGTGCCAGTGATGCCAAAATTCTTTTGAGCACTCGCAAAAATCAATCCGAATTTTTCCTGAGGAATAGGCCGGGTCAAAAAATCGGAGGTCATGTCGGCTACCAATGGTACACTCAATTCGGGGTATTGGTGCCACTGCGTACCATCGATGGTTTCGTTGGAAACGAGGTGAAAGTATTGCGCATTGGAAGGTACGTTCCATTCCTTGGGAATATGGTCAAATTTGGTCGCCTCTGAGGAAGCCAGGACTTCAACTTGCCCCAATTCACGGGCAGCTTTGATGGCCTTGGTAGCCCAATAGCCAGTATTTACGATGGCTACAGCATGCTGTTTGTCCAGTAAATTCATGGGGGCAATGGCCAATTGTGCCGAAGCTCCGCCTTGCATCCAGATGACTTCAAAATCATCGCCAAAACCGTACAAGGACTTTACCAGCGCACTGGCTTCTTCAACCAGTGCCATAATTTCCGGTGCGCGGTGACTCATTTCGGCAATGGACATGCCAGTGCGTTGGTATTCAAGCAAACCCTGGGCAGCTTCGGCCAACACTTCGGTTGGAATGGTAGCTGGCCCTGGGTTGAAATTGTGCTTTCTCATCCAGTGATCATTTCGGATCTATGTAGTGGGGGCAAAAATAAATGTTCATTTGTTTATCGCCTCTATTTGCCTTCCTGGCGCACTTTTTCAATTTCTGCAATTGTTTTGGGGATACTTGGGCCTAGCACTCGCGGTTCGTTTTCTGTAACCAAAACATCGTCTTCAATCCGTACCCCAGAGAAATGCCGGTAGGCTTCCAGGGCAGGATAATTGATGAACTGGGTAAACCGGCCTTCTTTTTGCCAGATGTCGATCAATTCTGGGATGAAATAAATACCGGGTTCTACCGTCATGACAAATCCTGGTTCGAGTTCTCGCCCCATGCGCAAGGATTTGAGACCGAATTGGGTACTGCGTTCCAGACCATCATAATAGCCAGTATGTTCCTCTCCCAGGTCTTCCATATCGTGTACGTCCAAACCCAACATATGCCCCAATCCGTGGGGAAAAAAGAGTGCATGCGCACCAGCCTGAACGATCTCGTCGGTATCTCCTTGCAGTAAGCCCAGCGATTTCAGGCCATTGGTGATGACTTTGGCTACATTCAGGTGGATGTCCAGGTTGCGTACACCTGGTCTAGAAAGCGCGATACCCGCCAATTGGGCATCGAGCACGATTTCGTAAATTTCTTTTTGCTGTTGGGTAAAAGTGGCATCTACAGGCCAGGTTCGGGTAATGTCGGCGGCATAATGCATGGCCGATTCTGCGCCCATATCGGCTAAAACCAATTGTCCCGATTTCAATTGATGGTGGTAGTGGTGGTTGTGCAGCACCTCTCCATGCACGGTCATGATGATAGGGTAAGCCAGATCACCTCCAGCAGCAACAGCTATCCCTTGTGCAATCCCCGCCAATTGGGCTTCTTTGATCCCAGGGCGCGTTTGGCGCATAGCAGCCAGGTACATGGCTTTGGTGGTAACGAGGGCTTTTTCAATCTCTGCAATTTCTTCGCTGGTCTTGACGGCACGTTGTGCCACAATGGCCTGGATCAGCGGAATGGAGACTTCTTTGGAAAGCTCCATGAGTGGCAAATGCAACCAATAGGCCAAATTGATTTTATTGACGGCGCGGTATGGTGGTAAGAAATGAATGGCACGGTTGTGTTTTCTGGCAACATTTAATACCTCCGGCAAAAGGTCATACGCTTGCACTTTGGTGACGCCAACCTGTTTGGCCTGCTCTAGGAGTGAAGGCTGAGGACCCATCCATATAATATCCTCAATGGTGAGTTCGTCTCCAAAAAGGGTACACTCTCCTGTTTCGGCATCCAGAAGTGCGGCCAAATGCGGCTGATCCAGACCCAGGTAGTACAAGAAAGTACTGTCTTGTCGAAAAGGAAAGGTATTGTCCAGGTAGTTTTTGGGGCTGAGTTCATTGCCCAACAAAAGAATCAAACCTCTCTTTACCTGGTGCATCAGTTGCTCCCTGCGGTGGAGATAGGTATTGGCAGAAAACATAGGAATCGTTTACGATGATTAGCAAAAGTCGCTTGATAACGCAGAAAAATTACTTCCTGATTTTTTGCGTCATACTTGGTCTCGTAAAACTAACAAGGATTGGACAAAAAGCTAAAAAATGTATAAAAATTATCATTCATCCAATAAAACTACCAATTGAGCATTGGCGCGACGGATTTTCAGGACATGGCCATTGCTTGGATCGAGTCGAAAAACTCGGTTGTTCCAGGTGGCAAAAAGGCTGCCCCCTTGAAACTTCATGTCGATTTGTTGGGATTCTTCTGCTTTTAAGCCATGGCGGCGCAAGGTAGATGACCATTTCCGATCTCCATTCTCTGGGTCAATCGCAAATACCTTTCCATCCCATCCGATGTAAATCATTCCCCCATTCTCGATGGCAGAGATTTCGGATTCAGGATCTTGAGGTAATCCATAACGTTTGATGGCATTGCGCCAAATTCCTGCTCTTGAATATTCTTTGAATGCCATAACGATCCCTTTATTGGTTTGAAATCTTAGGAATTCCACCATTGTTGAGGTTTAGATTTAGTTTGCCATTTTTCACATGACAATTTTGTGACAATCATACGACCGTTTTCTTTCAAAAACAACCGTTCAGTAATTTAAAACGATTTTTTAGTGCATTTTGGTTCCACATTTGTCATATTTTCTTTACAATAAAGTGTTATGAATAATTTATACCATATATAGGGTACTAAGTCAGCAATTCCATTTTTTTAGTGTATTTTTGCACCAACCCAAACCACAATAAACCGCACTCATGAAGCACATCAACGAATTGTTATCGTTATTGGAACTGGAACAACTGGAAGACAATCTCTTTCGGGGAGTAAGCAAGAGTGTGGGCAGCACCAGCGTTTTTGGCGGACAAGTACTGGCTCAATCGCTGTACGCCGCGATGAAAACGGTACCTGTAGATCGCCAGGTTCATTCGCTGCATTCTTACTTTATTTTGCCAGGCGATTTAGAAATTCCCATCGTGTTTCAAGTGGAAAGTATCCGCGATGGAGGCAGTTTTACAACCCGAAGGGTAAAAGCGATTCAAAAAGGAGAGGCTATTTTCTTTATGTCTGCCTCTTTTCAGTTGGCACAAGAAGGCTTTGAACACCAGATTCCCATGCCCAATGTTTCTCCTCCCGATTGGCTGGTCAGTTGGGAAGATTTGGCACTAAAATTTGGAGACATGCTGCCCGACAACATCCGCAAGTTTTTAAACCTGGAACGTCCCATAGAATTCCGTCCGGTAGAGCTAGTCAATCCCGCTTTGCCAACCAAAAGTCAACCATTTCGGCACATTTGGATGAAAGCCAAAGGAGAAATGCCAATAGATCCCCAAATGCACCAATGTGTTTTGGCCTACAGTTCGGATTACAACCTATTGACTACAGCGCTATTGCCTCATGGAAACGAAGCATCTTTTGGCAACGTTAAAATTGCCAGTCTGGATCATGCCATGTGGTTTCACCGCTCCTTTCGGATGGATGAGTGGTTGTTGTACGCCATTGATAGCCCCAGCGCTTCCAATGCCCGAGGTTTTACGCGGGGAAATATTTTCACCCAGGATGGACACCTGGTTGCCTCGGTAGTACAGGAAGGTTTGATTCGACCAAAAAAATAAACGCTTTAGAACAAGTAGTTTTGGAACTCTGGTGTCCATTGGTAATTTTACACCTCTTTACACCCCAAAACCATCAACCATTCAATAAATATGCAAACGATCTACGAAACCAGACTTTTTCAGCTTGCATCGGAGTACGAGCACCTGATGCGCCGATCCAACAATTACAAAGGCCTAGGCAATGGCATTCTGGATCGTTATGATCATCCCGTTTTAACCATTGGGCATTTGCCACTCACCTGGCAGTACGACCTCAATCCTGAAGCCAATCCCTATTTGATGCTTCGACGTGGGGTACTCTCGATTGCCAATGCGGGTGCAATTGCCATTGGCGACAAAATTGCCTTGATGACCCGTTTGCAGAGTTATGATGGTCAATTCTTTTTTGCTTTGGCAGAAAGTGCTACTGGAGTGGATCGGTTTCGGTTTCGGAACGCCCCCACGACCTTACCGATTATGACTACCGTGCGTACCAATATCTTCAACCTGCGGCTCACCCCACATGAAGATGGCTGGATTTATGCGCTGTACAATTTACGGCAAAAGGAACAACATGGTTCGGCAGCCACTTACCACCATGCGGTAGCCCGCACCAAAGATTTGCAGTCTTGGGAAAGCCTGCCCGATCTGGCTTTTAGTGCTCCAGCCCAACGCTTGTGTTTGCTGCACCCAGCTTTGGTCAACGGCAAATACCTGGTGTATAGCCAACAGATAGACCAGTTGCAAACAGGAGGGTCCAGAATGCAGATTACCATCAACAGTTTTGATGATTGGCCCAATCCAGCCTGCAAAGAAGAAAGCAAAATCCAGGCTATCGCCTTTCCAGATATCGAAACCCCCGCCTACCTCCTGGGGCCTTGCCCCATTAAAACCGAGTTGGGATGGATTCACCTTTGTGCCGGATTGCGCAGAACTTCCTACGGTTGGAGGCATATTTTGCAAGTCTTTCTTACCGATTTGAACGACCCTTCCAAAGTGTTGTCACAGCCGGGTGGGCATTTCTTGGAATTAAATGAAAAAGACAAATCAAGTCCAGCCCTGCGGATGCTCCATTCAAATGGTTGGGCGGTATTCCAAAACAAGGTTTTTTTGTACTATACCAACCTCGACAACCGGGTGCAAGTGGTCAGTACGCCGATGGAGCGACTTTTGGACTACATCACCAATACCCCCCAAAACCTGACCGATGCTTCAACGGGTTTGAAGATGAGAATGGAAATGATCGAACAAAATCAGATTTTTATGAATAAATTCCATTTGTAATAAGTAATATTTTGGTGCTTTCTCAAAATTGGACAATTGGGTGAAATTTCATTTTTATTACTAAAGTTATTGCAAAATCAAAGTTCCATGCTATTTTAGCCGGAGTAAACTATAAATTGCAAAACGCATTTCAGGATTGTTTTTGAGTTATTAAGCGACTTTTTGAGACCATTTGTCTTCCTTTCCAATGCTGCACATTCCTGGTTCTACATTGATAGTTGTGGGAGTGGTATGACCATGCTTTTAGAGTTTTTTTTCAATAAATTTTCAAATTATGCAAAAACGAGTACAAATTTTTTCAGTAGTATGTATGCTACTGATGGCCAGCAGTTCTCTACTGGCCCAAGCCACCTTAAAGGGTAAGGTTAGTGACGATAAAGGCGAAGAGTTGGTCGCTGCCTCAATTGGTGTAGTGGGTTCTACTTTGGGAACCATCACCAAGATTGATGGTACTTACGAATTGCCCCTTCCTGCTGGTACGTATATCATCAACGTTTCCTATACGGGATTTGAAGCGGTAAGCCAAACGGTTACCATTGGCAACCAAGATGTTGTACTGGATTTCGTTGTAAAGTCAACCGTTACCAACCTCAACGAAGTGGTGATCAGTGTTGGTAGCCGCAATACCCAACGTACGTCAACGGATACGCCGCTGCCGATCGACATCATTAGTGCCAGGGATTTGGTTGCAACCGGTCAGGCCAGTTTCGACAAGGCGCTGATGTATCGGGTACCCTCCTTCAACACCGTGAATACTCCGGTGAATGACGCCACATCTTTGCTCGATCCTTATGAAATCAGAAACATGGGGCCAAGCCGTACCCTGATTTTGATCAACGGAAAGCGCAAAAACACCAGTGCACTCACTTACATCCAGACTTCTCCTGGTCGTGGTGAAACCGGGGCGGACATTTCGGCCATTCCGACCGATGCCATCAAGCGCATCGAGATTTTGAGAGATGGGGCTTCTGCTCAATATGGTTCTGACGCGATTGCCGGGGTAATGAACATTATCCTGAAAGACAAGTACGATGCGGGCAGCATTACGCTCAATACTGGCGTAACCCACAAAGGGGACGGCGAATTGTTTGGTTTGAGCATCAACAATGGAGCCAACATTGGGGCCAAAGGCTTTATCAACTACACCGTCAACTTGCAGTATCAGGGTCTGGCCAACCGCCCCGGTAAGGTAGACGCCCAGGGGGAGGCCAACGATTTTGGGGCGGAATTGTCCACTGTTCAATCCTTTTTGAGCAAATACCCAGATGCGGGCAACGTCAATGGTCAACCTGAGAATTCGGCAGCCAAATTTTTGGTAAATGGGGGCATGCCAACCGGCGCCAACAGTGAGTTTTACTACAACGCGGCCTATGTGTACAAAAAGGTAAACAGTTTTGCCAACTACCGTACGCCTTATTGGAGAACGACCGACGAAGGTTTGCTTACCCCTGCCGGACAACCGTATGTGGGTTATGTGCCTACCTTTGAAGGCGACCTCAATGATTACAACGCAACCATTGGGTTCCGCAGCACCAGCACAACCAATTGGAAAACGGATGTAAGTTTCACCACTGGGGGCAACCACCAGTTGTATACCGTTGCCAATAGCCGCAACCGGGGATTGGGCAAAAATAGCCCTATTTTATTCAAACCAGGTGGTTACTCATTTAGCCACAATGTGGGCAACATCGATGTTTCCAAAGCCCTTAGCGACAATATTAGCTTTGCGTTTGGAACCGAGTTCCGGGCAGAGACCTTTGAAATCATTGCTGGGGATACTGCTTCCTATGTAAAAGGAGGAGCTGATTCTTTCCCGGGTATTGGAGAAAACAACGCAGGAACTTCTACCCGTTACAACTTTGGTGGGTATGTAGATTTTGGTTTCGACATCACCAAGGATTTCCTGATTAATGCAACTGCCCGCCAAGAGCGGTACAGCGATTTTGGAGATGCCTTTGTGTGGAAATTGAGTTCCCGCTACAAAGTAGTTGAAAACAAATTGATCCTCAGAGGTTCGGTTTCTACGGGTTTCCGTGCGCCTTCCTTGCACCAAATCAACCTGCAAATTGCCCAGGCGAGTTTCGTACCTGGTCAAGGCATTCAAACCAAGGGCATCGTCAACAACCGGAGTGCTCAGGCCAAATTGTTGGGTGTACCCAGCTTGAAGCCAGAAAAATCAACCAACGTTACCTTGGGGATTGGATTCAATCCAAGCAAAGATTTCAGCTTGACCGTGGACTATTTCAACATTCAACTGAAAGACCGGATTGTATTGAGCTCTGAAATTGGTGCGGTGGGAACACCAGAAGCGGCTGCCCTGGACAAAGTTTTGACCGACAATGGTATCGTAGCGGTGAGCTTCTTTGTCAATGGCATGAATACCGCCACTCAAGGTTTGGATGTGGTGGCCAGCTACCGCAATATCGTACTTGGAGGGGGCAAACTGAACATCAACCTGGCGGGTAACGTCATGCTGCAAAACGAACGTGTGGGGGACATCATTAACCCGAAGTTGATTGCATCTGCCAAGAGAACCATAGTAGATGCTACTCAGGAAGCATTGTTGTTGTCTTCTCGCCCAGAATTCAAATTCATTTTGGGGGGAGACTGGACGCTAAAAAAGGTATCTTTCAACTTGAACAATACCCTCTTTGGCCCAACTACGTTCCGTCAGGCAGGTTTGAACGAGAATTTGAAAACGGTTTTCGAAACCAAATTGGTGACTGATCTTGGGGTAAACATCCGCTTGGGCAGCAATACAGATTTGGGTTTGAATTTCCAAAACCTGTTCAATGTATTGCCAAAATGGAACCTGGTTGCCCTGAATGCTGCTGGTGAAGCAGTGTTGAAGGATGCGGCAGCTGTTAAAAACAACATCAATGCGATTACCTTCAATGGTCGGTATTCCAATGTAACTTATGACGGCTCACACTTTAGCCAATTGGGGCTAACGTTTGCCGCTAGCTTGCGGATTCGTATCTAAAGAGTAAGGAATAAGTCTGAAAGGAATTCCGCAGGTTGGCAGGTAATGGCTGATTTGCGGAATTTTTTTTGTAGTTTGGAGAAAAAAAGAAAGGCTGCTTGTGGCAGCCTTCTGAACTACTAATCTAGCCCGGTAATCAGTCTTTGCAATACAAATTTAAGCGCCTTTCACAGCGAGAACATGTACTCGTTCAAGTGTTTTTTGGAAAAAAAATGTTAAATTTATTTACAAATATCTGTTTATTAAATCATTACATCTATTTTTATTGGATTTTAACATTTAGGTGCATCTAAATAAAAAAATTATTTCACAAGATACTCACTGAGTTGATTCTCTTTTTCAATGTACATCACCGGGATATTGCCCAGCGTATTCACCTTCCCTTTGACCACCATGTATTTGTCTTTCCAGTTGGCAATGGGGTCGTACGAGAAATTGACCAATTTATCCTTGTTGATAAACACCGTAAGGAGCTCATTGGGATATTGCTGATCGAGGTTGATCAAGATGTTGCCCTTTCGGCTCGCTCTGACGCTTACAACTTTGCCACAAACCTTGATTTCTTCATTGCGGCCCATGTACAATCGGGCTTGAACGGTATTGAAATGGCCCGATGGCAAGGTGATGGCACTGAGGGGTTCTACGTCCCCAGTGGCTACTGTTGTTAAAAAAGCGTTTTTATCCACCTGTTTTTCCAGGCTGGATTCCAATTCATCCTCCAAGCCCGGAAAGAAATCAATGCCGGTGAGTTTTTCAATCTCATCGATCGAAGTGGCAAAACTCGTCAAAGGATATCCACCAGGAATTTGGGGTACCAAAAAAGCAACCGCTTTGCGGTTTTTTAGATCCAGGGCAATTTTCCAAAACTTCTCAGGGATGGCCACCTTGTTTTTTGCTTTGGCGATCAAAGGCAAACCCGGTCTAAGCACTGGCCCGGTAAACACATACAATTGGGTAGTGGTATTGCGGAAGAGGTATGCCCGGAGTGTACTTTCCAAATCAGACCAAATGCCCCGGTTAAAACTGGCCAATTGGGGCGACATGTTGGAGTAGAAGTAAGACTCTGAAAGCGCTTTTTCTGACCAGCGGAAATCTGCTGAAGGAGCCAAATGCCCCCGATCGTACCCAAATCCGTCGTAAACGATGGAGCTATCGGGTTGCATGATTTTCAGGAAATAATCCTGCTCAATGGATGACCCCGTTTTGATGAGTGGATCGGGCCTGAAATCATTGGTACGTCCGACCACCCCATTGACCACATCCGGTGTGATGATGTGCCCTACCCATCGGGCTTGTTCGTAGGCTTCGGCATAAACCAGGGTCATCATTTCATGGTGTACCAGCTCCTCTCCTACTTGCAAGGCGGGCAACATAGGCAACAGGTCTGCGTGAACCTTTTGCATTTTTACGTTTTCGATCGCCCCTTCAATTTGTTTTTGTTCTTTCTTGAGGGTTGTTAATTTGCCTTCCAGCTCTTTTAGTTGGTTTTCTAAATTTTGAGAATAAAGAAAACTTTGACTGAGTAAAAGAATAAGCAGTAAAATACGCATAGCCTTGTTGTTTATGGTGGTTTTTTGGTTTTTGAGTTTAAACTTTTTGAATGCTTTCGCGGTTCTTTGTGATTAACAATGCACCTGGAAAACTGCCAGATTTCAAAACGCATTTATTTTGCGTTCTAGCGCATCCTCCTACTGCAAGTCTTACAAAATTTTTAAAATCGGAAATGGGATATTTAGACAATTTCAACCAAGCTCAAAAAGCTGGCATATTTGAACACTGGCTGGAGCTCAACGATGAGCAGCAACTCCAGGAGATTTTGGAAGTTTCCAAAACCAAACCAGTAGTGATTTTCAAACACAGCACCACCTGTGGCATCAGCGAAGGTGCCAAATACGCCTTAATGGACAACTGGGATTTCAGCGATCAGGATCTCGATTTGTATTACCTGGATTTGTTGAAATACCGCTCAATTTCGAATCGCGTGGCCGAGGATTTTGCAATCACCCACCAATCGCCACAAGTTTTGTTGATTAAAGATGGAAAGGTAGCGGCTTACACTTCACACCACCGGATTGGAGTGCAATGGCTGAAAGATAATTTGTAAAGTAATCTAACGAATTAGATATTTCAAGGGCAAGCATCACTAATAACAATATTTGCACTTAAATAATGTGATTTTAAAATAAAAAATATTTGATTTTATTCATTAAAACTTTTAAAACATTTAAACTTTAAGTTATATTTGTGAAGTAAAATAAAACAAAAGACTTAAACAAGCAGCTATGAAAAACTTTAACACCCTATTTTTTTTGATGTTGCTCTCATTAGCACCTTTTCAGCCTCTCTTAAGCCAAACTGGATTCATTGCTCAAAAAACCAGCAACAGGTCAATTACAGGTAGTTTTGTGCAAATTGCCAACACCACTCTTGGCAACACGCCACACTTATCCAAAGACAACCCGGCCTGCATTGGCAATGTGAATCCCGATCACTCCTTCACCATGACTACTCAATCTTCGCTGGGGGTGTCCAATGGTCAGGCGCATACATTTGGTTTCACCTACAAATGCGCAGATTACCATTCTGGCCAATCCATTCCGACGGAATCCATTGCTTTCGATGTGTATTGGGGAGCATCCCAATTTGGCCCCTGGTATTTGGTGGAATCTTTTCTGAATGACAACCTTCAATTGGGCCAAAAACACCTTTGTCCTGTTTTTCAACCCAAAGCTGGAGTATCGGTGTTCATCAAAATGGTGGCTACCGTCAATACACTAAACAACAGTATGGTGGATAGTTGGGTCGTGCTGGACGATTTGATGCTTGCGCCAAGCCAAGGAGAGGATGTTCCGATTGAGCCATTTGTGGTAAACGCCAAAGGGAAAAGCCATAAAATCCGCCTGGAATGGACGAGCAACGCCAGGCATTATGCTTATTTCAGCGTTGAACGTGCTACTGACCATACCGATTTTAAACCCATTGGTAAAGTATGCAGAGGAAAACAGAACGGTGGATTAAGCGCTTATACATTTGAGGATCAAAAGTTAAGTGTGGGCAAAAGATACTACTATCGGATGAAGTATTATGATTTTTACGAGCATTACCAATACAGCCGAGTCATTGAGGTTAAAGTAGCCAAAAGAAATCGGACAATGCCACAATTCAATCCGGTTGAAGCGCTTCAAGCCTATGGATTTCAATAAAAGTGGAGTTATTGATTGCTTTAAGCCAGCTTATTTTCAATCTGAAACTCAGCATAGTATTTCTTGCGGAAATAGCGGTAAGTGAACAATACCAGCACTCCGTAACCTCCGAGCATGGCGTAAACGGCATAGGCAAGGAAGGCCGTATAAGAAATATTGGCCTGGCCAAAGTTTTTGTACAGTTGCAAGCCAAAGCTTCCCATGTACCCCCAGGTATCGGCCAGGGTAACAATGAAACCAACCGTACCAGGGTATTTAAACGCTCCAATGATGCGGTCAAAATAAATGCCATTGACGGGTACATAGGCCATGTACATGCCTGCACCCACCAGGAGCATCCAGGTTTCTACGCCCAAAATGCCAAACTGGAACAACATTGTGCCCATCACAGCAATAAGCACCCCAGAAAAAGTGATGTAATTGATGATCGTAAAAGCCTTGAAGTTGTCTTTGACCCGGATAAGTAAACTAAGCATCAGCAAGATCCCCAGGGCAATGGGGGTTTCGGTTTGAGAGAATACGGCAGGATTGTCTACGCCTTGCTCGTGGAAAACTTCCCGGCCAAAATTGTCGCGAAAATCGCGCAATACAGTGAGCAACACAAAACCAATGATAAATAGGATAACCCCATGATAAAAGTGTTGCACAAACCGGCGGCGCTCTGCACGATCCATCGGTACCCGCTCTGTTTTCAGCGCCAGATCCTGTGCATCAGGTGCGGGCAAACTGACCAATAAATAAAAGAAAACCCCCAGAAAAGGCAGGAACACTGCCGCAGTAACCATGGGCATCATAAATTCAGAAACGCCCCAGTTTTGCACCACATACAGCGCAATGGTTTTGACAAATCCTGATGCAAAAATAAAAGAGGCGGTTAGCGCGGCGACCAGGATATCGGTTTGTTTGCGTCCTTCAAGATAGCCTAAGACCAGTCCAAAGATCATCCCCAAACAAAGACCATTCATGAAAAAGAAAATCATGTTAAACGGTGGGGGTACAAACGCAAAGCCTACCAAACTGAGCCCCGCCCCGCTGATCAATCCTGAAATCAGCCAACCCCTTTGACTTGATTTTACTTCGGAAACGATCTTGATGCCGATCATTTTGGAAAGTGCATACCCAAATACTTGCAAATTGAGCAGCCAGATCTTGTAACTCACCCCCCAATACTCCATGCCTTCAAAGGTGGCGGCGGTGATGCCTTTGCGAAAAGCATACATACAAGTGTAGGTTCCGAAAGCGGCCAGGGCTGCCCAAAAGGTGATCAGGATATCGCGGCGGGTATTTTGCATGGTTTGGTGCGTTAATTTTTGCAAAATGGGCATTTCAGCGCGAAAAAAGAGCAACAGTAATAAAACTTGACATAAACTTAACCTTGGGATTCAATGAGAAATTTTTTAAAAAAAATGTCCGATTGCATCAACACCATTCGTCTCTATCCAGTCGGTTTTATTGAAAAGACCAAACTCAATTTTTCATACCTTTAAATCAAAAAAAATGGAAAAGTACTTGCTGTTGTTTCGCAATTCTACGGTAAGTGAAGAAGCTTACCAGGCCATGTCGCCAGAAGAGATGCAAGCCAACCTTGATCTATGGAATCAGTGGATAGGCGGCATTGCAGCCCAAGGCAAATTGGTAGGCGGTGAAGCCTTGAAAAATTCAGGAAAAGTGATCAATGGATCCAAACACGTGGTAACCGATGGGCCCTTTGCAGAAAGCAAAGAACTGGTCAGTGGTTTTTTGATGGTACAAGTAGACAATCAGGAAGAGGCCATTGCGTTATCCACCGGTTGCCCAATTTTCGACATCGAGGGAAGTGTAGAAGTACGCCCCATCACGTCGACGAACCAATAAATCGTGATTGACCTACCTGCAAATACTACAGTGGAGCACCTTTTCAGGCACGAATCTGGAAAGATGCTCGCTGTTTTGGTAAAATTATTTGGCTTGAGTCAGGTGGAAATTGCAGAAGACATTGTACAAGAAACCTTACTCAATGCCCTGGAAACCTGGAAAATAAAAGGCTTGCCCGACGATCCTCGTGCATGGTTGTACCGTTCTGCCAAAAACCGCACCATTGATTACCTGCGAAGAGAACGCAACTTCAAAGAGCGGATCGCCCCGCAATACCAATCCAACGCGCAACCGTTGGAATCATCCTGGCTGGATGGCTATTTTCTGGATAGCGAAATTGAAGATGCTCAATTGCGCATGATGTTCGCTACCTGTCATCCGGACATTCCCCTCGAATCTCAGCTTGCCTTGATGTTGCGTACGTTGTGTGGCCTGAGTACCCAGGAAATTGCCGCTGCATTTTTGATCCCCACGGATTCCATCATCAAACGGCTTTACCGCGCCAAAGAAAAAATCCGGGAAGAGAAATTATCGCTGGAAGTACCGATGGGGCAAGAACTACTGTCTCGATTGGATGCTGTTTTGCAGGCCATTTATTTGCTTTTCAACGAGGGTTACAAATCTGCTTCCAGCGACAGTATCGTGCGGCATGAACTGTGTGCTGAAGCCATCCGTTTAGGGACTTTATTGGGCAAAAATCCCCTTAGTGATTTGCCCAAGACCCACGCATTGATGGCTTTGATGTGTTTTCATGCTTCACGTCTCGATAGCCGCATGAATGCGGAAGGAGAGATCATCTTATTGGAACACCAGGATCGGAGCACCTGGAATCAGCAATTGATTGCGCTAGGCAACACCCATTTCAAACAATCCAGCCAAGGCAACGACATTTCGGTGTATCATGTGGAAGCAGCCATTGCTTCTTACCATGTTGGCGCGCCCGATTTTACCCACACCAATTGGCAAGCCATTTTTTATTGTTACAATTTGCTTTACAACCTGAGTCCCTCCCCCGTCGTTGCCTTCAATCGAGCTATTGCCTTGGGGTATGCAGAAGGTGCAAATGCGGGAATTGAGGCCATATTAAAAGTTGAGGGCTTGGAAAAAAGCCATTTGTACCATACTGCGTTGGGAGACTTTTACCAAAAAACCGGAGATGCCATTTCAGCAAAAATGGCCTATTCACGGGCCCTAGAGTTGGCGGCTTTGCCTGCGGAGCAAAAAGTAATCAGGCAAAAGCTGAATAACGAGCAAAAGAACGGCTGATTGCGTAACTTTGTCCAATTGGAAGGAGATTTTCCCCTTCCCACACTTTTATCAATATTTCCATCTTGCGCGATCAACAATTGTTGGGCATTCGCCCTGAATTACAGCTCGATACCACAGCATCTACTCCAGCCGAGCTTTTTCAAAATCAGACCTTGCGTCAAATTCTCAAGTTTCAACACGATTTGCTCGTGGCAGGTTTTCGGTCTTACATCCGCAAGCGCCATGGCGTGTACAAGGCCCTCTCCGAAAAAGGACGCCAAGATTGGATAGCCAATAGTTTGCAAAAAGACCAGCAACTGCGGCAATTGATGGCAGGGATGGTTATTGGGCAATTTACGATTGGAGAGTGGGAAGAATTTGCAGCCAACGAAGCGGAATACTTGCGGCGTTTGATCGCCATGATGATCCAACGCTTGCAATCGGTTGCTGATGAATTGGGATGAAACCCATGTTGTGAGCTATCGACTTAAGTTCATTTGCGCAGCTCCGCTGCATTTTAATTCACCACGACGAAACGACGAACACGACGTTAGCTCCGCCCAACCCGACGCAAGCGTCGTGTTCGTCGTGTCGTGGTGGTGAATTAATGTTTTGGCGCAGCCAAAATTCCCTTTTTTTCCTTTTCATTGGAATTTAAATGAAGATTGGAGAAAGTAGACACAGATTATTGCCCTTCTCCACCTTCTACCAACTGGCGGCCAGCTTCGGTAAAGGCTTCCAAATCAGCCAGCAAGACCTTCGCTTGCTCGGCGATGTTGTGTAACTCGTCTACGTTCTGGTTCAGTTTTTGGCGAATACTGGAAGCCACCAATACCATTTGGAAATCATTGCCCGACTCCAGTACGCTGGTGACTTTGTCGATGCTTTCGCCAGCTTCTTTAAAGGTTATGTCCCATTTTTTGCGCAACTCTGAGTTCTTAGCCAATTCTTCCTTGCGCAATTTTTCATTGTGGATGCTGCTGCTCAATTGATCCAGGGTAGCAAAGTAAGCATCGGAGCTTTTGCCTACGCGCTCAAAATCATTTTTGAGTTTGCCATAGCGAGACTGGATACCCGTCCATTCTTTTTCAAAGTCTTTGGAAACTTCAGGCAGATCCGGGTTGGGTTGGGTCAAGCTCTCTTCTGCTTCTTGCAGGGTTTCTACCACCTGGGTGGAAAGTTTTACCCGGTTTTTTTCAAAAGACTCGATGGAGCTTTTCAACACTTCCCCGTGTTTGAGGGCTTTTTTGGTTGTTTCCCAGCGGCAACCGCCCAGGGTAAGCACCAACAAAAGTAGGGTGCCAGTCATTGTTTTACGGATCATCTTCGGTTGGTATTGCTTAGCGTTTGAAAAACCTTCGAAAGGTAAACAAAAAAGCAAATAAACCTAAAACACAAAATAAAAAGTCGGGAATGAAATGGTAATTTTCTCTCCTCATAAAGGGGGAGATTTTTCAATTCCTCTTTGAGGGCGAAGCGAAAGGAAGAAATAAGCCCGATCTTTGAACCATCAATTCAACCAAAGAACTCAGTCGTATGAAATCGCACCAAATCATGGCACTCCTAACCACAATGTCTTTTTTCCAACTGCTGAATGCGCAAAGCACCGAAGACCATTACCTAGGGACTTTCAGCAATCAGCAAACTGGCCTGGTCTTGTCCATGGGTAAAACGGCCAATGGCAGCTACCAGGGGTTCTTTCAACTACAAGGGCAGCAATTTCCTTTCGCCAATGGCCAAAAAGTGCTGGGTATGATCAATGCGGAATACCAGTACAATGGTTCGGCCTTTGCTTTTTCCTTGTCGCGGTTGTTGGGTGAATATTACGTAACCAGCGAAGGGGTGAGCATCCCCGTGGTCAAAACATCCGATCAACCCGTTGCGGGTAATAAATCCACCCTGGGTGCAAATGCGCCTAAAACCAGTACCCTTCCAACAACCTCCACAGGAGCAACCAATGACAAAGCTACGTCTACCGCACCTGTAGCTACCGGAGCCCGGGTGAGCGATCCTTACAGCGGATTCTCCTTTCAATGCCCTAGCGGTTGGCAAAGTCAAGCGCAAGGAGGCGGGTTTGTGTTGAACAAGCCGGGTGCAGAGGTTCCTTTAAGCGTGAGTACCCATGACTACAATAGCCTGGCCGAAATCCGTGCCCAGGTCATGGATGCCAATGACCCCAGCACCAATAGTTACCTCAAAGGGCAGACCCAAGCTTATGGCAGCAATGCTTTACTGATTCGCTTTGATGGTACGGTCAAAGGTCAGGCAGTGGTCATCGAAATGATCAGTATGCTTTCACCCAATGGAGGCGGAATCAATATTGCGGCAACCGGTGCAGCCAATTTGTACAACGCCACGTATACTTCCTCATTGAAATCTGTGGCCAACAGTATACAGTTCAGCAAGCCACAAGTGTCCGGTATTGCCGAGCAATGGAAGCAAAAAGTAAAAGGCAAAAGATTGGAATATTTCAAAACGGGCAATGGGCTGGCCGATCATTTCACCATTCATGTGTGTTCCAACGGCGCTTTTGTGTACAAAAACGACAGCTCTTACAGCTCCAACAATACCTCAGGTGATTTTTCATATGCCAGCGCGGGAGCAGATGAAGGCAAATGGCAGGTGATTGCCAAAGGAACGCAACCCACTTTGGTACTGAAGTTCAACGATGGTCGGGTTTGGGAATACCCCCTTGCCAATGGTCAGGCAGGCAATGAAATCCTGCTCAACGGTAAAAGATATTTTGTGCAAGCGGGTACGGTATGCAATTGAAGCAACAGAATGGCAAGTCACATTACGCAGGCAGCTACGCTGCATTTTTATTCACCACGACGCCACGACGAACACGACGTTAGCTCCGCACTACACGACGCAAGCGTCGTGTTCGTCGTGGCGTCGTGGTGAATAAATCAAGCAGCGAAGCTGCTTACCGCAAATTATGAGTGAGTAAAAAATAAGTGCTACCTTGAGTGCTACACGATTGGTTTTATGCCAATTTGACCTCAACTCCACTGTTTGCAAACCCAATTCGACTGCCTCATCAATAGTTTTCTGGAACACAACGTCGGCCTGGCCGAACATTTTTTGCAAGAACCCCTGGCCATTCAACTCAAAGCAAATCTGCTCGCGCTGCACCATGACCAACAACTTCGGGAAGCGGGCATTGGCAATCGGACAGTGCATGTACAGGATAAATTGTTGCGCAGCGACAAGATCTACTGGCTGGATCGATTGCACGAGAATGTAGCCGAGAATCTCTTTCTCGATCTGATGGACAATTTTGTGGTTTACCTCAACAGTACTTGTTATACGGGCATCACCGGGTATGAATTTCATTATGCACTGTATGAAAAAGGTAGTTTTTACAAGCGCCACCTTGATCAGTTTCGGAGCGACAACAGCCGGGTGTTTTCCATGATCATGTACCTGAATGCCGATTGGCAAAGTCAGGACAGTGGCGAGCTGTGCATTTATCACTCCGATCATACGCAAACCATCGCGCCACTCAATGGTCAATGTGTGTTTTTCAAAAGCAATGAACTGGAGCATGAGGTGCTGGAAACACATGCCGTTCGGATGAGCATTACGGGTTGGTTGAAAGTTGGAAGTTAGAGAGGTTTTCAAGTTAAGTAGATCTGAAAATTTTGGCTTCGCCAAAAACAAACATTCACCACGACGACACAACGAACACGACGTTAGCTCCGCGCAACCCAACGCAAGCGTCGGGTAATTGGGGTGCGCAGCACGCCAATCGTCGTGTTCGTCGTGTCGTCGTGGTGAATTAATATGCAGCGGAGCTGCTTACTGTATAATGAGAGTTAATTCACCTCCAAGACCACTTCAACCCTGCGGTTTTTTGCTTTGTTTTGATCCGTAGAATTTGATACCACTGGCACCAATTCGCCCTTAGCCGCAATTTTTGCAATCAAACCCTGGGTTGCAAAAAAATCAGCGACAGCCTTGGCGCGGCGTTCCGATAATCTTTGATTGTAATCCGAAGAACCAGCGTCATCGGTGTGGCCAACGATGGTCAGTTCATAGCGGTTGGCTTTTTTGGCGGATTCGGCCACTTGGCGCAAATCTTCCTTGCTACTTTCGCTCAATTCTGCCTGATCAAATGCGAACAATATGGTAGAACTGGTTTTGCTGCTTTTTACCGGGATTTCAACCACTGGTTCCGGCTGTTTGGCCACTGGTTCTTCCAAATTTGCAGGATCAATTTCAAAAGAAATGTCCAGTACTTCCGGGGTATTTTCATCGATGACGATCTTCTTTTCGATGGAAGGATAGCCGTCGGCAAAATTAACCCGGATGGTGTATTCTCCTGGATAGCGGGGAAAAGACATGGAATAAGCTCCACTCAGAGCATTGCTGCGGGCTTTGCCAAAAATCTCATCGGATTCGTCGTGCCGAAAAAACAGGTTGGACTCCAAAAAACCTTTGCCTTTTTCCTTCACCAAACCGTTGACAATGAGTACGGCTTCCGGCTTGATGCGGGCATCAACTTTATCGCCCAAATTGGCATAATAAATATCGCCATCTCTTACAAAATAAACATCATTGCGCGGGGCATCCAGCACAAAACCGTAATCTTCATTGGGGGTATTGAATGGCTTGCCGATGTTGATCAATTCTCCGGTGGTGGCTCCGCCTTCGAGGGTAGTTTTGAAGATGTCCAGTTTGCCAAAGCCACCCCAGCCATCGGAAGCGAAGTAGATGGTTTTGCTGTCGGCGCCAATAAATACGGAGCGTTCATCGCCCTGGGTAGACACATCGAGTTTTTGGGGCAAACCCCAAACGCCTTCTTCATCTTTGCGGCTGATGTATAAATCCATTGGCCCATCGTAAGACCTTCCACAGGCAATGATCATGATTCGGCCATTTGGGGCGATGGACATGCCATCGGTAGCCGAAAACTGAGACATCTGAAAAAAACGGGTGATACCAGAACCCAGTCCGCGAGGATCTTCCCAACGATCTCCATGCAGTTCCGCCCGGTAATACGGGCCGCCAGAGTAAGACCAATCGCCACGCCAGCTTTCAAAATAAATGGTTTGTCCATCGGCGGAGATATTTGGTTCGTCTTCGCCATTGGAAGTATTGATCGAGGATTGGAGGCAAGTTGGGGAAGTCCAGTTGCCGTTCTTTTTCTCAGCATACCACACATCGCCATCGGCTTCTCTTACGCCCCGGTAGCTGGTGGTAAATTGCGACCATTCCTGCCCACCTCGGCCGCTCATGAAATACAAATACTGGCCATTGGGGGTGATGGAGAGGTTGATGTCGCGCTGGGGCGAATTGAGTACACTTAACGCGCTTGGCTTGATGGACCAATCCTGGAGGGTAATGGCCTTTTTCTGGTTCTGAGCAAAAAGTGATTGCAGACCAAAAAATACCAGGAAGCAAAGGTAGAGTGGGGTACGCATATGGATTCTTTTTTTCAATGACTTTAGAAAAGGCAGCTTAAAAAGCCCGATTTTGCCAATTTTGCTGCCTTTCCTAAAGTCTAAAGTTTAATTTTTCTTGACTCCGGTTGTATCCGCAGGCTTATTTTTTTTCTTGAAAGGGTTGAACTTCTCCAACTCTTTTTTTGCTTTGTCGATTTCTTCCTGCGCTTTGCCTTTGTCGATTACATTGCCCAATTTTTCCTGGGCTTTTTTGGCCAAGGTGTCGGTTACTTTTCCGCCAATTTCTTTGCCCAATTTTTCGCGGGCTTTGGCTTCCAGCTCGGCTTTTTTCTTTTCGTATTCGCGTTGAGCGGAGTTGCGCAGGGAATCGGCAGCTTTGCCCGCCATGTCTTTGGCTTTGTTTTCTACCTCGGCAATTTTTTTCTTCGCCTCCGCTTCCAGTTTTTGTTTTTGCTCATCCAATTCCTTGTTGATAGCATCTTTGGCGACGTCGGTAGCCACGGATTTTCCATCACCTGCCAATAGCTGAAACTGGGCTTTGGGATTGCCTACATTGCCCGTCAGGTTGACCAATACATTGACAAATTCGGATTCCTGCAATTCCAGGCCAATTTTTGACGCCTGAGATTTCAATTGCTTCAAACCAACTGCAGCGGCTTTGCCCACTGCGTTTTGATCCAGGTATTTGCGTGGAATTTTCATTTTCACCGTGTAATCGATGACCTGATTGATGGTGTGCCGCCCAGCGATGGTCATTTGAATGTCTTTCACTTTGACATCAAAGGCACTGACGTCTATTCCACCTTCGCGGATGGCGACCCAGTTTTTGGTGTTCAAGAATACGTCCTTTTTGATCTCGGCTATATCGAGCGCTTGGCCAATCATTTCGAGGGGTTTGAATCCTTTGACTACCCCGTTGACCGTCTCCAGAAATCCCTTGGCATCCACGGTGGCCAAATCAGGCATCATGTTGTCTTTAAGACTGCCTTTCAGCACCAGGCTGGTATTGAACAAGCCGTTGATGTAAGCACCGATAGGAGCCAGAATGCGGAAGGAATTGAAAGATTTGAACGACTTTTGAAAGTCCATCTTGTTTAAATCCAAGCGCATGTTGTAGAGGGGGTTCTTTCCATTTTTGGTATCGTACAAGCCAGCAAAGCCAATGTTGCCGCCCAGGGTATTCGCATTTACGTCGCGCAACTCCACCGTTTTATCTGCTACCTGCAAATTTCCATTGAGGTTGTTCAGCGTCATATTGGTGTATTGTACTTCGCCTACTTCAGCATTGATGCTGAGGTTGATGTTGTCTGGAACGAGGATGACTCCATATTCGGCGCTGGACGTTTCGGGTGCAGGCGCAGTAGAAGGAGTGCCAGCAAAATCAGACATAAATTGATTGAGGTCGAGCTTGCGCGAGTTTAGGTTGACGTTGCCGCCCAGATTGCCCCCTTTAAACAGGTAATCAAACACATTGGTGATGGTGCCATCCACCGCCATGTCGCTGTCTTTGATTTGCGTAGCTGCCGAAGTGATGGTCATGCGGTTGGGGCTGATTTGGCCTTTGGCTGTACTGTTCAGGAGCTCGTATTTGTCATAAACCAGTTTGTCTACTTGTGCATCGATGCCAAAGTCGAAACGGTCAAATATTGC
The DNA here is from genome assembly GCF_040403615.1 of Haliscomenobacter sp. Classification (NCBI taxonomy): domain Bacteria; kingdom Pseudomonadati; phylum Bacteroidota; class Saprospiria; order Saprospirales; family Haliscomenobacteraceae; genus Haliscomenobacter; species Haliscomenobacter sp. Next base: position 29,026 of record NZ_JBBAKG010000026.1, read on the forward strand.
TGTCGTAGCAGGAGTCGAGCCCGACAAGGATGCGGCAGTTACTGTACCACTGGGCGCTGCGGCTGGGATCCACTCGTTGGCGTTGAAGTAGTGAGAACGCGCGGTGAGGTTGCCGGTCATGGTTTTATTGGGCGAAAAATAAGCCAGAATATTGTTGATGCGGCCACTGGCCTGAAGATCGCTTTTGCCCAGTGTACCCACAAAACGCGCCAAATCTACAAACTGCGGGCTGAAACTCATTTGAGCATCCTGGATATTGATGGCAGGGTAGCCCATCCCGCGATAGGTCATGCCTTGAATGCGGGCATTGCCCTGCATGGCAACTTGCTCGTACTGCTGTTTTTCGATTTGCGATTGACGCGCGCGCATCACCACATCTGCCGTGATTTTTCCGCGCAGTTCGTCCAGTCCTTGCATGGGGAAAGCCTGAGCCAGTTCTCCCAAATTCAAAATCCCCTTCACTTTGGCATCCACATCGGGATCAGAAAGTGGAGTTTTGAGTATGAATCGAGAATCGATGGGATTGCTGCCGATTTTGAGGGCAAATTTCGAAAAGTTGATCTTCATTTGATCCAGGTCACTTCCGGGGCTGGAGATATTGCCTTTGGCGTTGATGTTGGAAATTGCCAGGGGCAAATCGGGGTATTTTACGCGGCCATTGTCTACGCCCAGGTTGATGCTGAAGCCGGGCATTTGCTCCCGAGTGCCATTGTAGGTTCCTTTGACCTCGCCATTGAGGTCAAATTTACCATCCACTTTTACCTGCTCGTAGCCCTTTAGGTAAGCACCAGGAATAATCGAAAACAGGTTGCGGAAATCGTTCTCAGGGGTATTGAATGTGAGATCCATGAGCACATCTTCCTCATTGGGCAGTTGAACCCATCCATTGGCGGTCAAATGCAGTGCATTCAGCAGCAGGTTATTGTCTTTGAGGGTGTATTTGCTTTGGTTTTGATCCACGTGAAATATGGCGTCCAAATTGGCAGTGGCGTTGTTCAGGTATCCGATGCCGCCATAAGTGACGTTCAGTGTATCGATTTTGGTTGTGGTAACCAGGTCATAAATGGAGGCAGTTAGGTCACCAGAACCCTGGTGGTTGATGCCATTTGCGACAGCATAAACGCCCATGCTGGCATCGTCATAAATCAAGCGCCCATTGGATACCTGGTAATCTTCGAGGTTGATTTTGAAATCAGTGGCGGTGGTAGAAGTATCTGTGGTAGGCTTAGATACGTCGTAGTTGGCGAGGCCATCTTTGGTGACCAGGACGTGAATTTTGGGGTCAATTACCTTAACGGAAGTGATTTTGATGGGATTCATGCCATTCCAAACCGACCAAAAATCCAGGATAAGGGTCATTTTTTTGATTTCGGCCAGTTTGACGCCCGAAAAAGCGTCGATCCCTTCAACGCTAAAACTGTCCATGCTCAAGCCCAGGTTTGGGAAGGTGCTGAACATGCTCAAATTGGCATCCGAAAAATCGACTTTGGCATTGAGGTTGGCGTTGATGGCCGCTTTGGCTTTGGCAAGGATTTGATCTTTGAAAAAATAGGGGATCGCAAACGCGGTACCAATAAACAGCAACAGGAGCACACCAAGTGCAAGCAATACCCGCTTCAAGATTTTTTTCATTTGGAAAGAAGTTTTTACTTTAGATGCGTAAACCGCAAAAAAGTAATGCCAAAGATAAAAACATCTCTGGTTTTGGATCTAGGACTTCGTTATGAAGGCATGTTGATATAACGAAGAATTCAAAGACAACATTGGGTTTATTTTGAAAAAACACCCATTGCCGTAAAAACTTTTCGAAATCCTAGATCCTTTGTCCGGATTAGTTGCGCTTTCCAAATAACCAGCCTACCGTCAATGTCCATTGGTTGGGGTGTTGAGAAAACGCGTACTCTTTTCCAAAGAAGTTGATGTGATCCCCGAATTTGCTAAAATTGCCTTGGTATCGGAGGTCGATCATCAAATTCCAGATGTCTAACCCGCCACCCACGGCGTAACCTATCGTTAATTCCTTGAAATTTTGCTTGTAATTGCCAAAGTCAACCAGATCGGAAGTGCTGTTCAAAAACAAATGACCTTGAGGTCCACCCTGAAAGCGCAACGGCCCCAGGCGGTAACCGATCATCACGGGGATATTCAGGTATTGGTAGCTCTCTTTCAGGACGGTTTTTGCGGTATTCGGGTTGCCAAATTCGTCTAACTTGAAGTTGGCGGAATTGGACTGAAAATTGAGTTCTGGCTGAATGAAAGCCTTTCCCAACTCAGCACGAACCAGAAAGCCAAAATTCACGCCATAATTTCCATCTTGCAAGGCAAGTTTGAATTTGGATACCCCTCCTTGATCTGTGATCAGTGGAAGATCTTCTTTGTTCAGACTGGAGGTAACCAAGCCTCCTTTTACTCCAAAACGGATTTGGCCGAAGCCAATCGCTGCTGTTGCCATCAGGGCGAAAAACAAAACGTACTTCTTCATGGTTTTAATTTTTTAATTACGGGTATTTAAAGTATTCTTCGATCCCATTCATTACAAAAGATGCAATTCTTACGCCAAACCACCATTACTTATTACTTTTACCTCCAAATGTGGAAAAGAAAATGACGGAAATAGCAAGTGCGGAGTTTAAAGGGAGTTTTCCCAATTATTCCCAATGTCCAAAAGCGGAATTCCCCGAGTTTGCATTCATTGGACGATCCAATGTAGGCAAATCTTCCTTAATCAATATGTTGTGTGACAAAAAAGAGTTGGCACACACCTCTCAAAAACCGGGAAAAACCCAGTTGTTGAACTTTTATTTGATCAATCAGCTTTGGTACATCGTCGATTTGCCGGGGTATGGGTATGCCAAAATATCTCAGGCCAAACGCAAGGAATGGCGCAAAATGATTCAGGATTACCTGGTTTTGCGGCCCAGTTTATGCTGTGCGTTTATTTTGGTGGATTCGAACATCAAACCCCAGGAAAAAGACATCGAATTCATCAATTGGCTGGGTGAAATGCACATCCCTTTCGTACTGGTTTACACCAAAATGGACCGGATGAAGCCGCATGAAATTGATGAAAACATCAAATTGATGCAAGAGAAGCTGCTGGAGTATTGGAATGAATTACCGCAGCAATTTTACACCTCCTCTACCAAAGGCATCGGAAAAACGGAAATTCTGGCTTACATCGACGGGCTTGCCCGCGCTGGAATTCTGAAGTTCAGGCAAAAATAGACGGCTACCTCAAGCATGAAAAACAGACTCAAAACGCCCGTATTTCCATCCGTCATTCCCGATATTGAAGAATGGCCCATCTATAAATTGAGTGAAGACCGCCGTGCTTTTATTCAAGACATTGAGGTGTTTGCGCTAGATCGACTCACCCGCAAATCGACTCAAAAAGTAACCGATCTCATTTCCGAAACGGTTTTCCAGGAGCGTATCCGCATCAAAGAAGAGCGTTGGAAGGTTGACCCTCCTAAGGAAAGACAATTTTGGAGCCGCATTCGCAGCAAATTGATCAAGTACTCCTTGGACAAACCCGACGCAGAGGCAAACATGAACAATGCAGAGATCCTACAATCCATCATTCACCGCTATGCAGAGGAAATTGTCGGCACTTTTCGCATTTCCACTTTTCGTTTCGCCCGTCGGTTTTTGACCCTATTTTTCAACAGTCTCCTGCAAGCCCGGCAACGTGGTTTTTGGCGCGTTGGCGGACAAAAAAGGAGACTACTGGTTGAAAAATTGATCGTGCAGGGTGAATTGGAAAAAATTCGCGGACTGGCCACCAAAGGTACGGTGGTGGTGGTACCTACACACTTCAGCAACCTGGATTCTATTTTGATTGGTTATGTGTTGGACTTGATCCTGGGACTGCCTTCTTTCTCCTACGGTGCAGGTTTGAACTTGTACAATACGGGCTACACAGCGTACTTCATGAATCGGCTGGGGGCATATCGCGTGGATCGGCGCAAAAAGAACAACATCTACCTCGAAACCCTGAAAACCATGTCGAATCTCTCTTTGCAAAGAGGGACGAACAGCTTGTTTTTTCCCGGCGGCACGCGCTCGCGCTCTGGAAAATTGGAAGAAAAACTCAAATTGGGTCTGTTGAGTACCACAGTAGAAGCGCAGCGGGCCTTGTACCAACAGGGCAAAAACGAAAAATTATTCATCGTCCCGGTGGTATTGGGGTATCATTTTGTGCTGGAAGCCCCATTTTTGATTGAAAGTTATTTGCGGGCAATGGGCAAGGAGCGTTTCATCAAATCCAAAGATGATTTTTACAACCCATTCCAAATCATCCGCTTCATTTGGAAAGTGTTGTCAGAAGGCAATGACATTGCGCTCTCCTTTGGGCAACCCATGGATGTATTGGGCAACCCGGTAGACATTGATGGCAACAGTTACGACAAATATGGCAACCTGATCAATGTGCGAGAATACTTTATGTCGGAAGGCAAAGTAACCGAGCACCTTCAACGCGAATCTGAATACACCAAGGATCTGGCTGAAAAAATTGTAGCCCGGTACCATTCCGACAATATTGTTTTAAGCAGCCATTTGGTGGCTTTTGCCGCTTTTCAGATGTTGCTCAAAGAAAACTTGCGCCTGGATTTGTACGGCGTACTGCGCTTGCCCCATGAAGATTATGTTTTCAAAGCCAACGTCCTCAAAGACGTCATCGAACAAATTCGCCAGGAATTGTACCAAATGGAAGTTGTCGGAACGATCAAATTGTCGGATGTCATTCGAGGAGATATTGAAGTCCTCATCAAGGATGGATTGTCCCATTTGGGCACTTTTCACTTGAAAAAGCCGTTGAGATACAATAAGGCCAAAGAGATCGTCAGCGAAGATTTTTCTTTGTTGTACTATTACCACAATCGCCTGGACAATTACCATCTGGATGAGGTGATCGACTTAAAGAAAGACGCCATGCTTACGCTGGAGCCTGTTTGATTGTAATGCATAAAACTCAAGACCTTGAATTTCATCATTTTTGATCTTGAAGCAACTTGTTGGGAAGGCAGACCGCCGTCCAAAGTGCAAGAGATAATTGAGATTGGTGCCGTTCTTTTGAATGGATATGGTGAGGTAGAAGATGAATTCAGCCGCATGGTACGCCCTATTCTGAATCCCCGCTTATCGGCTTATTGCCAGGAGTTAACCAATATTGCCCAAACTGAAGTAGATCGGGCTTCGCTTTTTCCGGTAGTGGTAGAAACTTTTCAGGACTGGGGCTTGATGCTCGACGAAGATTACATTCTGTGTTCCTGGGGTGGAATGGACAAAAAGCTCTTGCTGCAAGATTGCCAATTGCACGACGTGGAAGACGATTGGGTGCATTCACACATCAATGTCAAGCATCAATACATGGAAATGAAGCGCTTGCGCAGGCCACGAGGATTGAAAGCCAGCGTTGAAGCCGAAGGTTTTGATTTTACCGGGCCTCAGCACCGCGCCCTGGCAGATGCTCAAAATTTAGCCAAGATTTTTGTGAAGTACCTGGATATGTGGCAGTTTTGAGCATTATTGCTGGATATTGTGCAGGTGTTCAGCACAGGCCTCCCAGGACAACACCGCGCATTTTAACCTTCCGGGGAATTTTTTTGCGGCAGCAAAAGCCAATAATTCTGGATCGGTAACCCCTAAGTTTTCCTGATCGGTTTTGGTAATGTCAAAATAAGTTTGAATCAAGTCTTGAATTTCCTCCAGGGTTTTGCCCTGAATTTTTTCCATCAACACTGAAGTAGCTGCTTTGGATACGGCACAGCCATAGCCCGAAAAAGAAGCGGCCACTACCCTACCCTCCTCGATGTCCAGGTACAATTTGAACTTGTCGCCACACAAGGAATTGTAGGCATCCAACACTACTCCTGCTTCTGGCCGTTTGAGGTAATGTTTTGGATGTTGATTGTGTTCCAGAATCAAGGGGTGGTATAATTCGTTGAGTTGCTGTTCCATATCCAATCTTAGTATGACGCAAAAAATTATACAATTATCGGTAGCGGTAGAGTGGAAAGGCTTCTCCTGCCGAAAACTGCGATTTTTCTTTGGGCAATTCCAAAAAGCCATCGGCATCGTTGAGGTTGGTCAGGTCGCCAGAACCATGCCCTTCCAATGGTGTCGCCAAGATTTTGCCATCTGCCGCGTTGTCCAATACCACAGGAACAAAATAAGTGAGTTCCGGTTTAAAAACCAGATCCCGACTCAGGATGGCACTTGTTTGGGGCCAGTTTTTGAGGCCCAATGATTGGCGCAACCAGGGCAAAATGTAGCGGTAAGTGCCCACAAAAGCAGAAACCGGATTGCCGGGCAATGCAAACAATACAGCGCGATCGGCATAGGTACCAAACCAAAACGGTTTGCCAGGCCGCTGACTGACTTTGTGAAAAACTGGCGTTACCCCGGCGGCAGCCAAGGCCTGGGGCACAAAATCAAATTTCCCTTCGGAAACCGCTCCGCTGAGAATAACCAGTTCAAAAGTTTCCAAAATTTCTTGTACTCCAGTTCGAATCAGAATTTCATCGTCGATAAAATGAAAAGTTTGGGCATCAATTTTCCATTCCGCCAAGGCAGCCTGGATGGCATACACGTTGGAGCGACGAATTTGGTGGGGCAGTGGCGTTTCATCAACAGCTACCAACTCATCACCTGTAGAAATGATGGCGGTGCGCGGCAATCGGGCGACCTGCAATTTTGCTTTGCCCAGGGTAGCTGCCGTGGCTATTTCCGCAGCCCCGATTTTGCGGCCAGCAGAAATGATCAAGTCGCCCGTTCGACGATCGATGGCACGGGGATGGATATTTTGACGGCAGGTGATGTCTTCAATGTTTATTTGTGCAACTCCGTTTTCGATACTGAGGTCTTCATAACGGATCACGGTATCTGTCCCCGCTGGAAGCGGTGCGCCAGTCATTACCTCCAGGCAGGCATGCGCATTTTCCAAAGTCAATTGGGTCGCCCCCGCTGCTTGCACAGCCTTAACGGGAAACTCGCGCTGCCCACTGGCAAAACTGGTGTAGGCGATAGCTATCCCGTCCATGGTTACGCGATCAAATGGCGGGAAATCGCGGTCGGCGTAAAGGTCTTCAGCCAAAACGCGACCCAGAGCCGAATGCAATGCAACCAGTTCTGTTTGCATGGGTAAAACGTGGGAAAGAACAATATTTTCAGCTTGGACTACAGTTACCATTTTGAGTATTAAAGTTTGGGCAAATAAAAACCATTCATTTCTGCAAGGTAGTTGAATTGAGATTTTGATTTTAGCAACTTTTCACTTTTTCAAGCATTAAACTTTCCAACTTTCTCTAACTTGAAACCCAAATTCTGTCTAATGTTTAATCCTGTAGAGGTACAAAAGCAATTTCCCATATTCACACACTATCCGGATCTGGTTTATTTGGATAACGCGGCAACTACCCAAAAGCCATACATCGTGCTGGCTTTAGAACAAGAATATTACGAACGGCACAATGCCAATGTACACCGGGGCATCTACCGATTGGCCGCTGAATCGACGGCATTGTACGAAGGCAGTCGGGAGCGGTGTGGCCGCTTTTTAAATGCGCCCAACGCACGGCAGATTATTTTCACGAGTGGCACTACGGATGGCATCAATCTGGTAGCGCAGTGTTTTGCTATGCCTCGGCTGGAAGCTGGCGACCAATTGCTGATCAGTGGCATGGAACACCATTCCAATCTCATTCCCTGGCAACAAGCCTGCCTGGCAAAAAAAGCAGAACTTAAAGTCATACCCTTCCATGAGAATGGTGAACTGGATGTACAGCAGATCAAGGAAATGCTCAACCCTAAGGTCAAACTCCTGGCCATTACCCATATATCCAACACCCTGGGTACCATCAACCCCATTGCCGAAATCATTGCCTTGGCGCACGCTGCTGGCATTCCTGTACTGGTAGATGCCGCTCAAAGTGCGGCATCCCACAAACTGGATGTACAAGCGCTGGATGTCGATTTTTTGGTTTTTTCGGGACATAAAGTATTTGGCCCTACCGGAACAGGCGTGCTATATGGCAAAGAAAAATGGCTGAACGAGATGCCGCCTTACCGCTTTGGTGGAGAAATGATTCGGGACGTTACTTTTGAAAAAACGATTTTTGCGCCCATACCTCAAAAATTTGAGGCTGGAACTCCAAATATTGCGGGGGTGGCTACGCTGTCCAGTGCACTGGATTTTGTGGAAGAATTGGGGCAAGACAACATTGCTGCTCACCTGCAAATACTCTTGGCGCAAGGAGAAAAACGATTGGCCAATATACCTGGCATTCAGTTTTATGGACAAGCTGCGCATAAATCGGGCATCATTTCTTTTACCCTAGCGGGGGTTCATCCTCATGATTTGGCCACCATTTTGGGGCAAAAAGACATTTGTATCCGCGCTGGCCACCATTGCACCCAACCAATTATGGATTTTTATGAAATTCCAGGAACGGCCAGGGCATCTTTCTCCGTGTACAATACCGTGGAGGATGTAATCAAACTGGAACTGGGATTAAAGGAAGTACTGACGGTTTTAGGCAATTAAATTTACGAAAAACACTTTACCTTTTATCAATCAAACAAACAGCTAACCATGAAAACCAATTTTTATAACACCTTGTTTATCTTGCTTTTGCTACCCGTTATTGCTTTTGCCCAAAAGAAAAAAGAAATAGCCCCTCCTCCCCCACCTGAAATCTATTTCCCGACTGCACAAAACTGGGAACACCGCAGCCCGGAAAGCATGGGATTGAATGCAGCAAAAATCAAAGAAGCCATTCAGTACGCGATCGAGCAAGAATCCGGCAATCCGCGCAGCATGGAGCAATCCCATTATCAAAGTTTTGGGAAAGAACCATTTGGAGAGGCAATCGGGCCATTTAAAGACCGTGGAGCACCCACCGGATTGATCATTTACAAAGGGTACATCGTTGCCGAGTGGGGCGAACCAGCGCGGGTAGACATGACCCATAGCGTGACCAAAAGTATGCTCTCCAGTACCGCAGGGCTGGCTTTTGACCGGGGGATGATCAAGAGTGTTTTCGATACGGTTTATCCTTACATGGCGCCAATTTGGGTATTGGAAGCTGGAAAACGCTTTGACCAGGCCGAATCCTTTGGCCAACCCAAACTGCTGGATTTGTTCAATACCCCTCACAACCGCAAAATAACCTGGGATAACCTGTTGCGACAAACCAGTGCCTGGCAAGGTACCCTCTGGGGTAAGCCCGATTGGGCAGATCGCCCAACTCCAGATCCCAAAGAATGGCTGAATCCGGCTCGTCCAGCTCCGGGTACTGCCTACGAATACAACGATACCCGGGTAAATGTACTTTCGCTGGCCATGCTCAATATTTGGCGGCGGCCACTTCCTCAGGTACTCAAGGAATACATCCTGGATCCAATTGGCGCTTCCAACTCCTGGCGTTGGTTCGGCTACGAAAATTCCTGGGTGCTGATGGACGGCCAAATGGTACAATCGGTAAGTGGCGGCGGCCATTGGGGTGGCGGTTTGTTCATCAATACGTATGATATGGGAAGGTTTGGCTACTTGAGTTTGCGCAAGGGCAAATGGAAAAACCAGCAATTGCTTTCGGAAGAATGGTTCAAAATGGCCACTACTCCAACCTCAGTTCAGCCAGGTTATGGTTTTATGAATTATTTTTTGAACACTGATCAGAAAACCCTACCCAGCGCCCCTGCTAACGTATTTTGGCATTTGGGGAACGGCAACAACGTTATTTTTGTACTGCCAGACCAGGATTTTGTGGTGGTTGCCCGCTGGATTAAGAGTGAAGGAATGGATGGTTTAGTTAAAAAAGTGATGGAAGCCAGGAATTAAATTCCAAAAATCAATGAAAATCAATTTTTTATAAAATAAAGCTGTATCTTTGTTCCGGCAAATTGCCACATCACCATTTACTTTTTGAAATGCATACTGGTACCGTTAAATTTTTCAACGAATCCAAAGGTTTTGGGTTCATCGTAGACGACGCCTCAAAAGAGGAGTTTTTCGTACACGTTACAGGTTTAGTTGACAATGTCCGTGAAGGTGACGCCGTCACTTTTAAAGTTGAAAACGGAAAAAAAGGAATGAACGCAGTAGAAGTTAAACTTGCTTAATCGCAATTTTAATTTTTCTTGATAAGAGTCCTTAACCCCCGGCAAATGAATTTGTCGGGGGTTTTTATTTTTACGCGTGTGTTTAGGAACAAATATTTCTGTTAAGGTTGTATCTTTGATCTGGCAAATCGCCATATCACCATTTACTTTTTGAAATGCATACTGGTACCGTTAAATTTTTCAACGAATCCAAAGGTTTTGGGTTCATCGTAGACGACGCCTCAAAAGAGGAGTTTTTCGTACACGTTACAGGTTTAGTTGACAATGTCCGTGAAGGTGACGCCGTCACTTTTAAAGTTGAAAACGGAAAAAAAGGAATGAACGCAGTAGAAGTTAAACTTGCTTAATCGCAATTTTAATTTTTCTTGATAAGAGTCCTTAACCCCCGGCAAATGAATTTGTCGGGGGTTCTTATTTTTTACCACTTTCGCTATCGAATTAGGGTTACATCTCCTTCTTCAAAAAACTCTACCCCATCCACGCCCATTACTTTAATGTACCATGCAAATACCGCCGATTCCTTTTTCTGTCCCTTGTGGGTACCATCCCAGCCGTGAGGCCGAATGAGGCGAGGATTAAAGTTTTCCCGACTGAACATCTTGTTGCCCCAACGATCGTACACCTCAAAAATGACCACTTTTTCAATGTCTGGTCCAGCTTCAATGTCAAAGAAATCGTTGATGTTGTCTCCATTGGGTGAAAAAGCATTGGGTACATAAAAGCTTGGATTGGGATCTACGGTAACCGTCGTGACTGCCCGCGCAGTACATCCATTGGTATCGGCAATAACTGCTGTAAAATCTGTCGTTTCAAACAATTGAATTTTAAAGCTGCGACAAGTATCGCAGGCCAATTTTGCTTTAGGATTTGTAGTTGTCCATTTGAAATTTTCGACCGATTCCGGATTCAGGTTACTTGACGATTGCAAACGAACCGTTCTGCCCCGCAGAATAAATTGAGGTGGGGTCACCTGTAAGTCTGCTTCCACTCCTGGATTGATGGTTACGACCTGATTCCATTCACAACCACGTACGTCCTGCACTGCAACGACATAATTGCCATCCTGGAGGTTTTTGAAAACCGTACTGGTTCCAAAAGTACCTTGTTTTCCCAAGCGGTATAAAAATGGACCTTCTCCACCATTGACATTGATCACATCTATCGCGCCGTTTTTTTGCAGTGCACAAGAAACGTGTTTTACATTGATCTCCAGGCTATCTGGCGAATTATTGAACAAGGTCACTTCCACTGTATCGGTTTTTCTACAACCATTCTTCGTGTTTTCCACTTCCAGAATATAGGTGCCGGGTTCATCCACTGAAGGTTGTGCATCTTTTCGGGTAAAAAATGTATTCCCAATCTGAAACCAGCGGAAATTTGCATTGGTCTGATTATTCGAACCAATAGTGATGCTAGGATTGGAGCAATCCAGTTCCCGATCCGGTCCAGCGTCAGCCGAAGGAGCAAGCGTATCTGTTACAATCTGGACAGAATCCACGGCAAAACATCCATTGAATTCACTTTTCACATAAAAGAGGTAAGTTCCGGTACTCCCTAAAGTGAGGCGAGGCTCAGTGGTTAAGGTGTCGGTTTTTACGGCATTTCGTCTTTCCCAACGGTAGGTCCAGATTTCATCTGGCGGCGCTTGGGTCACACTGAGGGTAACCGAATCGCGGACACAACTGAGGGGTTCAACACCATAAATAGCTGCAACGGGCTTTTGAATATCCCGAACCGCGGTATAACTGGCTAAACTGATGCATCCCGAGCGGGTATCGATGAATTGGAGCGTATATTTGCCTTCACCCCTGATCACCAATTGATTGGTTTGCTCATCCAGAAGATCCCGGCCTGATGCATCCAGCCATTGATATTGGTAGCGATTGCCCACTTTATTTCCACTGCCAATCAAACGCATCGTGTCTATTTTACAGGTCAATTGACCTATGCCACTTACGGTGATTTCAGGGTAAATAGATAGATCCTCCACATCAACAGAGTCCTTTGGCGAATTGCAACCATGCAGGGTATCTTTGACAATCAAAGTATACTTTCCTGGAAGGACAATGTTTGGCATTTGCTGCCCCTGATTGGATTTATTAATGCCTGGGCCTGTCCAAACAAACTGGCCTTGGCCTGAAATTGGCGTTCCGAGGTTGATGCTGCGCCAAATACAGCTCAACACCGTGTCTGGGCCAGCATCGGCAATCGGAATTTCAAACCTTTCCACGCGAATAGAATCCAATTGCTCACAACCTCCTGCATTGGCCACGCGCATGTAATAAGTACCTGCGGTATCAATCACCCTGGTCGTTCCCTGATAGCCATCCAACCAACTGTATTGCTCAAATTTCGGGCTAATTTCAAGGGTAGTTTGACCTCCAGCACAGAAAAACGGGTTGCCCAAAAATTTAAATACCGGAATTTGCCCTTGATTCAGTAGAAAGGTATCTCGGTTGTAGCATCCATTTTGCCCCAGCACCCTCAAACCATAAAGTCCCGGCTGGGTCGTTTTAATGACCCGAGTGGTATCACCAGTACTCCATTGGTAAGCAGGAAAAGTGGTAGAGCTTTGTATCGTGGCAGTATCGCCTGGACAGATTTGATCCGGACTGATGATCTCAATCGGAGGAGCAGGTTTCAGAAACACGGTAATCAATGCATTTCCAACACAATTCAAACTATCGGTAACCGTCACTCCAAAGATGCCTTTATCTGTAATATTGATGCTGCTGCTGGTTTCGCCAGTACTCCAGGAATAGGTAGCAAAGTCAGTACCAACGTCCAAGGAAATGGTATCTTTTTCGCACAAAAAGCGTTCGCCATCAATAATTGGAAAAGGCAATTTACTTTGCAACACCAATACTTGAGCACTACCTGGGCAGCCGTTTTTACCAAAAACCTGAACCGCGTAAGGCCCTGCAGTCAAAACCTCGATTGAGCGGGCTGTATCATTGTTGCTGTTTGTCCAAAGGTAAGCGCTGTAGCCAGGGCTAGCGGTGAGAATGGTTTTTTCATTCCTGCAAATGATCAAATCGCCAGTGATACTGATGGGGGGTGCAGGTTTTTCGAAGATGTTTTTTTCACCGTAAGCCTTACACCCATTTCGATCAATGGTATTCAGGGTAATCTTTCCACCCTTTCTGATATTGATACCCGCAGTGGTAGCTCCAGTAGACCATTGATAGCTTTTGAAACTACCATTTAAGGAAAAAAGCAGAATACCTTGTCCTTCGCAAATCTCAGTTGGCCCGGAAATGATAGGTGTATCTACATCGACTGGCCTTACTGGATAGAACGTATTGCTTTTGCATCCATTGCTGTCTACCACTTCTACATCATAGCGTCCTTCCTTACTTACATTGATGGTTTGAGTGGAAGCTCCATTCGACCATTTGTAACTATTAAATCCTGAACCAGAATCCAACAGCACTGAGTTTCCCCGGCAAAGGATTTTTTCCATGCCCATACCTTGGGGAAGCTTGGGCGTAACCAGGGGAAGATTAATAGAGTCGCGGTTTATGCAGCCATTCGTGCCGGTAGTGACCAGAATGTAAAGCCCTGGACTGCTAACGGAGATAGTAGGAGAAGTTCTGCCATTGAACCAATCGTAAGTTGCAAAACCTGGTGTACCGATCAGCGTTGCCCTGGTTCCATTGCAAATGACTTTATCTCCGCTAATTTCAGGTTTTGGATTGGCAAGCAACTGCACCGTAAGGGAGGTATCTTTTGTACAATTGTTGAAATCCGTAACGGTCAGTCTATAAACGCCTCCTGTAGCAATTTGAATTTCGGTAAGGGTATCTCCAGTAGACCAACGGTATTGCTGGTAACCCAATACACTGCTGAGTATGGTTTTTTCACCTGCACAAAGCTGGGTAAGCCCTTGTATCGATGGGATGGGATTTGAAACCCGAATTACATTGACCGAATCCTTAGCACTGCATCCATTGCCATCAAAAACCCTGACCGTTAAAGGGCCGGATTGATTGATCAAAACAGAAGAATTGGTGCTGCCATTTGACCACTGGTAGGTCAAATAGGCCCTTGATAATCCGATGGAACTGGATTCGCCAGGGCAAAGAACCAAATCCCCTTGAATATCAGGTGTAGGGTTTGAAAATACTTGCACTGCAATGGTATCCACACCTTTACAACCATTAGCGGAGGTAACAATCACCGAATATTTACCGGGTAAAGTCACTGGAATGCTGGAATTCGTAGATCCATTTGACCACTCGTAAGCACTATAGCTCCCTGGTGTGATGTCTGATTTTTCGCCACTGCACAATTTGGTTTTGCCTTGAATAACCGGTCTCGGATAGGGAATGGTATCAATGGTTGCAGCAGCAACTCCTTGACACCCAAATCCATCTGTAACTGAAACGCGGTAAGTACCCGGGGTAGTTATTTTAATGGTTCTGACCGTGTCTGTAGTAGACCACAAATAAGCCCGAAAACCTGGGTCAGCGATGAGTACAGCTGAACTGTTGCCGCAAAAAAACTTGTCGCCTCCAACCTGGATGGCGGGATTGGAGCGTTCGATAACACTGAAACTACTTGATGCGGTACAGCCAAATTCACTGGTAACGGTAAGATTTACAGGGCCGGGTGTTGAGATTACATCTTCCTGAGTCAATGTGCCTGATGACCATTTGTACGTAAATTTATTGCCCGCTGGGCCGCGCAAAATGGTATTTGAACCCTGGCAATAAAATCCTGGGCCGGAGATATTCGCCGGTGGGTTGCTTTTTAATTCTACCAGTTTTGATCCTTGAATGATACATCCTTCGGGATCTGTTATTGTGATGGTGTAGGTTCCTGCGGCATTGACGACAGTGGAATTTCCTGCCGACCCCGTAGACCAGCTATACGTTCCCAGGTTAAGCGGCACTTCAAGACGGGTTATTTCTCCGGGGCAAAGGATAGAATCTCCGGTAATCAATGGATTGGGCACTGATTTCTGGCGAATTTGAATGGAGGCTTCAGCCTGGCATCCATCTGTAGTGGTAACCGTAACGCTGAACAAACCAGCCCTTGCTCCAAAGTAAGTATCCCCTTGCTTGCTATCTTGCCAGCGGTATCCGGCATATCCCTTGGGGGCTATGATGTCGGTGCTGAGATTTGGACATAAAAAGGTATCCGCCATTAGTTTTACCACTGGTGCTGGCGTAACATTGATGACCACTGAATCTGAATGGATACAATTGCCTTCTTCAACAATAAATTCATAGACCAGGCGGCCTGAAAAACTTATGGGAATTTTGAGAATAGCATTGGTGCGGCCGTTTGCCTGTACAAAATTGGCACCTACCCCGCCTTTGGCCTTCCAAATGTATTTCTCCCCTTTGTTGGTAAAAGTTGCCGAACCCCTCAAGTTGAGCGTAGATCCGGCGCATACGGTGGTATCGTTGCTGGTGGTAAGCCGAACCAAATCACAGTTGGGGTTGGCGATACAATTGAGGAAAGGGGCAGCTGGGCCGTCCCAATCAAATATATAGTTTTTTACCTTAGTGGAATCAAACGCACCTGGGCAAAAGCCTACAAAAAAGTCGATCAACATGAAAAAGCCTTGTCCGGGTTGAACGGTCATCGGCTTTAACCAGCCGTCAACCAATGGTCCCGACAAGGTTTCGGTGGTATCCGTTTCATTTGGCCGCATTCCACCCACAATGGGGGCTCCCAGCGTACTGGTTGGAGGCTGATAAAAGGAACACCGAATGGGTTTGCCCAATTGGTCACAATTTACATCCGAGGGGTAAATTGCAAAGTCAAAATCTTGAATGCAATTTTGGTTGACTCGGTCGGTAATGCTGAACCATACTTGGGTGTTGGGAGGCATATCTTTACGAAACTCAAAGTAGAACCAGCTACTGATGTTTTCGCGACGTTGCAAGCAACCCTGGTCATTTTTAGGGTTGGCAAAATCATCGATTCCTCCACCCAATGGCAAGAATGGAAACGTGGTGTCGCTACAGATAACTTTGGCTGTCCGACAATCAACGTTTGGCCGTTGGGCTTGTGCATAAAATGTAAATAAAATGGGTAAGACCCAAATCGAGTTTTTGAGATAACGAATTCCCATGCGTGTTTTTTTAGTTGCCCTACAACTCCAGAACAACAGTTTTGGAGTGCCAGTGTTCTAAACAATAGCTTTGACCCGGGATAGGTGCAAATTCAGTACAATATGTTCACAGGAATACTAAGGCTGGAATGCAGACCAAAATGGATAAATAAATCTCCTTTTTACTAAACTAACGAAAAAAAGACCAGAACGGTACGTGAGGGGGCCGTACGAAAGCAAAAATAAATTATATTTCTAAAATGGAGAGGGAATTTTTAAAAGAAAGAAAAAATGTTGCCTTGGTAGTGGGGCAAAAATAAGTGATCATTTTTCTTGAGCCAGAGGATTAGATAAGACACTTGAAATGAAACGTTTACTTATCTAATCCTCTGGCAAAATGATCACTTATTTTTTTATCGCCCCTTGGCAACTACGCAGAAAAATTAACTTCCCGATTTTGGGTTTTGAATAGGAAGCCTAACGGTTCATTTCAAGTGAGCTTTCTATTCAAAAGCCTCTAAAAATTGGGAAGTAATTTTTTGCGTCATCCTTATTTCCAAGGCAACATCCTTTATTTTAGGGCAACCGCAGTCGTTATATTTTCATTTTTATAATCTCTTTCAATCAGTCCATCGCGCATCCGTACAATCCGGTGGGCATGGTCGGCAATGTCTGGTTCGTGGGTTACCAAAATGATGGTATTGCCCGCTTTGTGGATTTCTTCAAACAAGATCATGATCTCATAAGAGGTGTTGGTATCCAGGTTACCTGTGGGTTCATCTGCCAGGATAATGGAAGGATCGTTGACGAGGGCGCGGGCAATGGCTACCCGTTGACGTTGTCCGCCAGAAAGTTCGTTTGGATTGTGGTCTACCCGATCTCCCAAACCTACGGCTTCCAGCATGGCCCGGGCTTTTTCCAGGCGGGTGCTTTTGTTGATTCCGGCATAAACCAGGGGCAAGGCCACATTTTCCAATGCAGACAAACGAGGAAGCAAATTAAAGGTTTGAAACACGAAACCGATTTCCTTGTTGCGCACTTCTGCCAATTCTGCATCTGACATGGAGCTTACATTGACCTCATTGAGCAGGTAATCTCCCGCCGTTGGGGTATCCAAGCAACCCAGGATGTTCATCAAAGTTGATTTGCCAGATCCAGATGGCCCCATCAGCGCAACATATTCATTTTTGAAAATGCTTAAACTCACGGACTGGAGTGCATTCACCGTGGTGTCACCCATGATGTAGGTTTTCTTTAAATCGCGAAAAGAAATGATCGGTTGCATGTATAAAATTTGAGGGTGTAAGCGCCAGCAGCGCCCAATCAGCTAGAGGTTAATCACCTTTGGCACCATAAAAAATGTACCGTCTTGTTGGGGGGCATTGCGCAATGCATCTTCTTGTTCGACTTGATTTTGCACTTTATCTTCCCTCCATACATTGACGTCTTCGTTGAGGTACACCAATGGAACGACCTCATCGGTATCCAATTCCTGAAGCTTTTCAACCATCGTCAGAATGTTGTTCAAATCTGTTTGCAATGATTGGCGTTCAGCATCAGACAATTCTAAACGTGCCAAATGTTCTAGCCTCGAAATTAAAGTTCCTGTGATGGTCATAATAAATTCTTAGATAAGTGGGTTGATTTGTTCGACAGCGGCAAAAATACACCCAGGATTGAAGAAAAAACCGTAACCAAAAACAAATTTCCAAACTTCTTGAAGGATAATTCGCTCAAACTTACAAAAACCGTATTTTAGCCCCATAACTTAGCGCTTGCTGATCTTTTGCTGCAGCGCCTTGAAAAGCCATCACATCCGGGTATGAATCAAAAAGATCAAGTGTCCAAAATCAAACACGTTGCCATTGCCGGAAACATTGGCGCTGGTAAAACTACCCTTTGCACGCAATTGGGCAAAAGTTTCAATTGGGAAATCCATTACGAATCTGCCGACGACAATCCCTATCTCGTTGATTTTTACAACGACATGAACCGTTGGTCGTTCAATTTGCAGATTTATTTCTTGAACAGCCGCTATCGCCAGATTTTGTCTATTCTCAGTGGAGAAAAAACGGTAATCCAGGATCGAACCATTTACGAGGATGCCTATATTTTTGCCCGCAACCTCTACGATATGGGGCTGATGACAGGCAGAGACTACCACAATTACCTCGATCTGTTTGAAACCATGTCTTCCCAAATTCAACCTCCTGATTTGCTGATTTACTTGCGGGCAGGGATTCCTACCCTTGTAGACCACATTCAGTTGCGCGGCAGGGATTATGAAGGCAGCATTAGTTTGGACTACCTGCGCAGGCTCAACGAAAAATACGAGTCCTGGATTGATACCTATCGCAGTGGCCGCTTGTTGATCATCAATTCTGATGAGTTGGATTTTGCCAACAATCAGGAAGATTTATCCACAGTAGTCAACATGGTTCAAGCCGAGTTACACGGCTTGTTCTGATGGTTCAACGGATACGTCTCCTGCCCCAACCAGGGTGTTTTCTCCTTTAATACGGTGAATTGTTCCGTTGGAATACTGGAGATCAATGCGCCCCAACAACAATCCACCCCATCCGGCATGATTGATCAGCACTTCTTTGCCATCCAGGTTATTCGCAACCACTGGCTCAGGCAGAAAAGTATGGGTATGTCCTCCTATCACAAGGTCGATATGGCGGGTTTGCGCCACCAAGCTCAGGTCAGAAACTTGCTGATCTGCATAATGATAGCCCAGGTGAGACAAACAAATGACGATGCTGCACCCTTCCAATTGCTTCAGGTGTTTGGCCATTTCATTCGCTTTTTCGACGGGGTTTTGGTGCACCAAACCTTCTCGCAATACTGCTGGAACCAAGCCCTGAGGGTTGATGCCCAATCCAAACACGCCAACGCGCTGCCCCCCTTTTTCAAAAATGCGGTATGGTTTCACCAAACCTTGAAGGGGGGTATTGCGTAGATCGTAGTTGGCTGCCAAAGCCGAAATGCGGTTTTGCTTGATTTGCCGCGCCAAATCGGGCATGCCGCGGTCAAATTCATGATTGCCCAACACAAAAGCGTCATAACCCATTGATTCCAGCCAGCGCAATTCATCTCCGGCGCCCATCGAAGGGTGCAAGATGTCTCCGGCATCCAACAAAAGTACGTGTTCTTGACTTTGACGCACTTTACGGATCAATGCACCTGCCTTCATGCCAAATGCATTAAATTTTCCGTGGGCATGCACAAAACGACCGTGTAAATCGTTGGTATGCAATATGGTTAGTTCAAAACCTGTAGAAGAATGGAGCTGGGGTATTCCTGCACCCAGTGCAACTGCACTCAGACCAAAATGGTGGATAAAGGTACGTCTTTGCATAGGTTTGTTTTTATTCGAACAAGGTTTTTTGAAGTGCCGGCGGCACTATTCCAAGGTGTTGATACGCTTTTTCGGTCGCTTCCCTTCCACGGGGGGTTCTATGGATAAAACCCTCCATGATCAAAAACGGTTCGTGGACTTCTTCAATTGTGCCAGCCTCTTCCCCAATTGCGGTGGCGATGGTAGAAATACCTACCGGTCCCCCTTTAAATTTCTGAATAATGGTGGACAAAATCTTGTTGTCCATTTCATCCAGGCCATATTCGTCCACATTCAATGCTTCCAGGGCATATTTGGCGATTTCCAAGGTAATGGTTCCATCTCCTTTGACTTGGGCAAAATCCCTTACCCGACGCAGCAAGGCATTGGCAATTCGCGGTGTGCCCCGGCTGCGTCTGGCGATCTCAGAAGCACCTTCCTTTGAAATTTCCAATTTAAGGATTGCGGCAGAACGGTGGATGATTTTTTTCAGCGTCTCAACATCGTAATAATCAAGGTGGCAATTGATGCCAAATCGAGCGCGCATCGGTGCTGTCAACAATCCCATACGGGTAGTAGCGCCCACTAAAGTAAACGGATTCAGGGTAATCTGGATACTCCTTGCGTTTGGCCCACTATCGATCATGATATCGATGCGGTAATCCTCCATCGCAGAATAGAGGTATTCTTCCACCACCGTATTGAGCCGGTGAATTTCGTCGATAAAAAGGACGTCCCCTTCATTAAGATTGGTCAGTAAACCCGCCAAATCCCCCGGTTTTTCCAAAACAGGGCCAGAAGTCATTTTTAATCCTGTCTCTAGTTCATTGGAAATGATGTGAGAAAGTGTAGTTTTGCCCAATCCTGGCGGGCCGTGCAATAAAACATGGTCAAGGGCTTCTCCACGTTGCTTGGCAGCAGTGATGAAAACCTTGAGATTGTCTACAATTCGGGGCTGTCCACTGAACTCTTCCAAGGCTTTGGGGCGCAACGCTCTCTCCACTTGTTGCTCCTCCGTACCCAATTGCTTTCCCGAAGCGTCCAATATAGGATTTGCCATTTAAATATTTTTTTAATTTTGCGCTGCAAAAATAATCCAGCGGTAATTCACCAAACGCAATTCTTGTGTTTTTTGGTTGTCGCTCGTTACTTAAGCCATAAAAATACAATAATACAACAATGAGTGGATCAAAAGTAACCATTGAGAATGGAAAATTGACGGTACCCAACGACCCGATCATCCCTTTTATCGAAGGTGATGGTACTGGAGCCGATATTTGGGCTGCTTCCGTACGCGTATTGGACGCTGCGGTAGAGAAAGCGTACAACGGAACGCGTAAAATTCACTGGAAAGAAGTTTTGGCTGGTGAAAAAGCTTTCAAACAAACGGGCAGCTGGCTTCCTGACGAAACCCTGCAAATCATTGATGAGTACCGCATTGCCATCAAGGGCCCTTTGACTACCCCAGTTGGTGGCGGCATCCGCTCTTTGAACGTTGCGCTCCGCCAAATGCTGGATTTGTATGCTTGTGTACGTCCTGTTCATTATTTCAAAGGTGTGCCTAGCCCAGTTAAAGAACCTGAACTGGTAGAAATGGTGATTTTCCGCGAAAACACGGAAGACATTTACGCTGGAATCGAATTTTTGGAAGGTACCCCTGAAGTTGAGAAACTGAAAAAGTTTTTGATCGAAGAATTGGGCGTTAAAGGAATTCGATTCCCCGACACAGTTTCCTTAGGGATAAAACCCGTTTCGCAAGAAGGGACTGAACGTTTGATTCGTTCGGCCATAGAGTATACCATCGAAAACAACCTGCCTTCCCTTACGATTGTACACAAAGGGAACATCATGAAGTACACCGAAGGTAAATTCAAGGACTGGGGTTATGCGCTTTTGGAACGGGAATATGGCGATAAAGTATTCACTTGGACCCAATACGACCGCATTGCTGCCGAACATAGCAAAGAGGTTGCCGATAAAGCGCAGGCTGATGCCCTGGCTGCTGGAAAAATCCTGATCAAAGACGCCATTGCGGATGCATTTTTGCAACAAATCCTGCTGCGCCCGGCGGAGTATTCGGTGATTGCTACGTTGAACCTGAACGGTGACTACATCTCTGACGCCTTGGCAGCAGAAGTGGGTGGAATCGGTATCGCTCCAGGTGCCAACATCAACTACATCAGCGGAAAAGCCATCTTTGAAGCAACCCATGGTACCGCTCCAAAATATGCAGGATTGGATAAAGTGAACCCAAGTTCAGTGATTCTGTCTGGCGAAATGATGTTCCGCTACATGGGTTGGAAAGAAGCTGCCGACCTGATCATCAAAGGTGTGGAAGGTGCTATCCACGACAAACGTGTTACTTATGATTTCCACCGCCTGATGGAAGGAGCTACTTTGTTGAAGTGCTCTGAATTTGGCGATGAGATCATTGCGAATATGTAATTTAGTTGAAAAGTTGAAGGGTTGAAAAGTTTAACCCTTCAACCGTTCAGCTTTTCAACTCTTCAACTTATTTACCTGCTACAACGAACTTCTTCGTTCCAGTTCCATTTTCGGTAGTAACCTGCATCAAGTAAGTACCTGAAGGCAATCCTGCCACTGACATTTGGAATTGATCCCGTCTTACGTTGTTGTATACTTTCTCGAGGATTTGGCGACCCGACAAATCCATGATCCGCACATTTGCTTGCTTCGCAACCTGGTTGAGCGCCAATTGAACGTTCACAAACTCTCGAGCTGGATTCGGTGATACTGCAAATTCATTGGTGATGGAAGGCAGATCGCGCTCGCTGGTCAGTACCAGTGGCCCAACGTTCATGCGCATCACGTACACATTTTCCAGGCCATAGCCAGTTGGGCTATAAGATACGGTAGGCAAATCTGAATCAAGGGCAGTAAAGCTGGCAAATCGAGGTTTATTCGCATCAATACCAGCCAAAAGCATCGGAAGGCGATCGTAGTCGTCATTGAGTAATAATTCCAAATCGGTGTCATCACTGGCAAAATACTCACACATCAGCAAATAGGTAGTTGTATCTGCCAATTGAACCGGAGCTTTACCCTGTTCTGGGAAAGGCACGGTGATTAATCTTGCACCGGTTTCGGTTCCTTTGATGTCGTAGAAGTTATCTGCGATCAAGGTTCTTTCTGTTGCCTGAACATTGAGGTCAAAATTTTTATCAACCCATTTGTACAAGCTCAACAGTAAGGAGGTTCCTTTTAGGTCAGATCCATTGTTGATGCCAAATGAAACACTACGGAGGTAATTTCCCTTGCCTTTGACCACATAGTAACTGTTGCCATATGCAGCAGAGTGCGGTTCACTGGGATCCCAGTTGTCCCCAGGTAAGGTATAAAACGAAGCACCCAATTCCTTGGCAAAGATGGTATCGGTCACCTTGTAAAAAAAGGCCTGCAAGTTGTCAAATCGATCGTAATCCGCTGAATCCGCAGATGCCTGGTAGGCCATAACATAGGTACCTTTTTTTGCTGGTTTGTACTTGGCGCCAAAAAAGAAGGTATCAATCTGGTTCGGGGCAATGGTTGTAGTAACCAGGGAATCCCGGAAAACTCTGCCACCCGTCAGCGAATCTATTACACTTACCGCCATTTTTAGCTTGGTCTGTGCTTTTGCACCGATGTTTTCAACGGCTGCACTAAATGCAATTGGCTCAGCTTGTGACAGGGGTTGCTGAATATTGGGTGCCAAGGCATAGTATTCCGTTACCGCAAGGTTATTGGATTCGCGCTTGACCAATTTCACATCGTCAATGGCCCAATGGTAGAAATTTCCATCGTAGCGGAATTTGATTTTGATGCTGTCTGCGGTTTCACTGCCAATTAAACGCACGGATTTGTAGGGATCCTCATTTGCATCAAAGGGACGAATTTCTTCGTTGATTTGAGTAGAAACCCAGGTTTTTCCCCCATCCTTTGACCAATCTACAAAATACTCGCTTCCATAGAAATGGGTCAATTCCTGGTAGAAATTAACATTCATTGCTGTTCCTTTGGTTACCTTGATGGTAGGCGAAACCAACTCCGCAGAGTGGGGAGCAGGGCAAGGGCCAGCGCCAAAATTGGTACAAGCAGTGGAAGCTGCCAAATCCAGGGTAGCCGCGTTCATGATCATTGAACCGTTGCAACGAGATGGCGAAAAGAATACCAATTGGCCAGTAGACAAACAAGGAGATGGGTATGCGTTGGCAGGAATCCAGGACCAGGTAGTGGCCGTATTGGGCTTGCCAGTACAAGAAATGGTGTTGCTTTTCCAGGAATTCAAGCCACCATCGAAATCGCCTTCTTTGGCTTTCCCACCCCAAACTACCAAACTTGGGTTGACAGGATCAGGAGTAGCTGATTTGATCGAGACTTTAACTGCGCTGCCCAAAAGTGGCTTGATTTTATTGCCCGTTGCCAACGAAACCATGAAACTCGGAATCGTAACCTGGTCTCCACCCGCTCCAGTTGCCATTGAAAACAAGATTGGCGCCGTACTAGTGTTGTTCACTATAATCACAGCAATAGCACCCTTGTTTTGGGCATTGAGCACTTTTTCGGAAAAGTTGCAAGTTCCGCGATCGATCACGGCTATTTTACCCGTCAAGTTGGTAACTATTGGAGATGCTGTACAGCCCAAAGTTCCATTTGCAGCATCTTTGGCCTGGATCAACTCACCGGTCACCGTACAAAAATTGCGACCAAAAGTAGCCATTTCAGCAGCATAATCGCCGGCAATACTTGCTGGTTCTGTAACCGTCAAAGTATGGCTGGTTTGAGCTTTCAACTGAAAAGAAAGGGTCAGCAGAACAAAAGCTGTTACAACAGAACCTACTGCTGAGCAGAAATACGTAAAACTCCGCATATGCGAAAATTTATTTAGGTGATGAAATGAATACAGATGCATGCTAGTGCCACGTCCAGTAGAAACTGATAGGCGAAGATGATTTGTAAAAAGCATGAGCTATTGAACGGAAAATTACGCTTATAATGTAAAAGATCAAATTCTAAGGGGTATTTTGTAGGAAAGGGGACAAAATAAGAACCGAATGGGCCAATTGCAGGATGGGAGCCATTACAGCCGTTTTTTGCGCAGCAATACTTTAAATCCTTGATCATAGGAAAAGAAAATTTCAGCTCCGATCCTTTCAGCGCGCATTTTCATGTTGAGCATGCCTTGTCCTGCCCCTTTGGGTTGGGACTTGAAATTTTGTCCGTCATCCATAATTTCCATTTCAAAAAACCATCCATTGTGTCTCAAATGGATTTTCACCATGGTTGCTTTTTCGGCATGCTTGGCAACATTGTTGATCGCTTCCTTAAAAATGTAATACAGCTCCTGCCGAATCTCAATGGGTATTTCAAGATTCACATCAAGATACCGGGCTTTGACCTGGAATTGAATGTTTAACGGTAGCAATACATCAGAAGCATGCTCTTCCATGTGCAAAACCAGGTCTTTAAATCGGTCTTTTCGCGAATCTATAGACCAAATGACGTCGTGCAATCTGGACATGGCCTTGCGGGAGATTTCAGCAATTTTTGCCAACTTTCCTTTATCCAGATCAGGTGTTTTTGACAACTGCAAAGCTTCCGCTTGCATCGCAATCCCTGCCAAAAGGCCACTTACCTCATCGTGAATGTCCGAGGATATTTTGGTGCGCAGTCTTTCTACTTTTAGCTTTTGAAATAGTCGATACCGCAGCAAAAAATAAATGCTTGTACACAAAACCAGGACAGAGAGGATTAAAAACCACCAGGTGTAGTAAAAGAACGTTGCTACATGAAGCTGAATTACGAGGCTTTTTGACCAATTCCCTCGAGGATCTGCCCCTTGTATCAAAAGCTTGTATCTGCCTGCCGGTAATCGATGGTATTTGATTTGGTTTCTGTTTTCCAAATCTATCCATTGATGATCCAGGTTTTCCAGTTTATAGCGGTATTTGGTTTTGGAAATGTCCCAATAGATGGGCAGGGTAAATTCCAATTCCAGATTTTGTTCAGCTGCCGCAAGTTCAATCAGGTTCAAATGCTGCAAGTTTTTGGTAAACTCAATTAGGGTATCTCCCATACGATTGAATTTGCTAACCCGGGTCAGTGCTACGTGGGGAACCTCCTCAACTTTGGTCAAGTTTTCTGGTTTGAAGGCATTTACGCCATTGATGGTCCCGAAATACAAGATATTTTCTTCATCACGAAAAAATGAATACCGCGTAAAAGAGCTATGGGAGAAGCCATCCAAATCATAGAAATTGGTAAATTTTTCTTTTTGGGGATCAAAGCAAGAAATACCATTGTGGGTACTTATCCAGAGTTTGCCGCGGTGGTCTTCCAAAATCCCAGAAATCGTGTTGCTGGCCAAGCCATCTGCTTGCGTATAAGATTTCTCCTGAAGGGTTTTGGGGTTAAAGCGGATCAAACCCTGGGAAGACCCCAACCAAACTGTTCCTTGCCGATCTTCGTAAACACAATAGATCAATTGAGTCCCCAACTGAGTCTGCCCCACATAGGTTTTAAATTGGTTATCCTGAAGGGAATTTCCAACGATTACTTTGTACAAGCCTTTATTGGTGGTCACCCAAAAATTATGGTCTTTGCTGGCAGCTATAAAATAGGGAAACATGTTGCGGAGGGGAGTGGGATCTTCAGCCGTGTAAAAAGGCCTGAATTCTGCGGTTTCTTTATTAAAAATCAGCAGCTTATAGTCACCATTCGGGTATTCGGTCAACAGCCAAAGCCGGTTTTGGCCATCTGCTTCAAATGCCCGAAAACGTGCAGGGTAACGGTAAACTTTCGCCTTTTTGGTACTCAAGTCGTAGCGAATGAGCAAACCTTTGTCTCTCCCTTGGCAGGCAATTCCCCATAAGAAATTAGGCGCTTCAAACTGTATGTCAAAGCAGCAATTGAACTTAAGTATGGTATCACTTTTTTCTTCAACAATCCGAATGGTGTCGATTTTATTTTCAGACCTGTTTTTATTGAGTCTATACCAAAAGGTATTTTCGCTGGCAAAATAGATGTTTCCTTTTTGATCACTGGCCATTCCACGCAGAATACGACCAAAATCATCCGAATCAATTTCCTTTTGAAGGTAGTTGTTGACGATATTTTGATTGTTTTTAAAAATTTTAAGCCCGGTATCTACACCAAAGAAAATAGTGCCAAAAAAATCATCGCTGTAAACATCAACAATTTCTTTACTGATCGTAAGGAATTTACTGAAATCATGGACAACTTGCTTTTTAGTAATGCAATACAAGTTTTTACTGATCGGAAACCGGGTGCTGCCGTCTGTTTTCGAAACCAACACATTGCCTTTCTTGTCTTGCCACCACAACGAAAATTCACCATCATTCGGTAATCCTGAAACTGCACGAAAGGTTCGTAGCTTGGCATTGTA
Organism: Haliscomenobacter sp.; assembly: GCF_040403615.1. Classification (NCBI taxonomy): domain Bacteria; kingdom Pseudomonadati; phylum Bacteroidota; class Saprospiria; order Saprospirales; family Haliscomenobacteraceae; genus Haliscomenobacter; species Haliscomenobacter sp. The sequence continues at coordinate 55,954 of NZ_JBBAKG010000026.1, forward strand.
CCGAAATAAATAGTTGCAATGCGCATAGGCAAACCAGACTTTCCCCCGTCGATCGCGTTTTAGAATGGAAATCCGCTCCCCAAATGCGGTAGCAGGCAACTGCTCTCCCAAAAAATCCAGCCTGGAAAAGTGTTTCAGAATGCGCCCTCTTTTCACCAGTAGCAGCGCTCGATCCTTATTGTTTCCCAATAACCACTGGTGTTTGTCTACTTTGATGGCATCAAACAATTGGTCATTGGGTTCTCCAAGATAGTCAGATGTCATGGTTACGATTGCTCGAAAACGTTTTAGTGAATAATTAAATTCATACAAATGAACCATTTTGCGTTGTCGCAGGACGGAAATGGTAAACACCAATATGTTTCCATCATCGTCTACTTTGATGCTTTGTACCTGTTCAGCAGCATTGATCCCACTCTTCTTGAGAAAAATCGTTTTCTTTTCAAAGTTTTTGCAATCGATCAAATCAAAAAACTCTGCGTTGCGCAAGTAGGTCACTAATAATTTACCATCTTTTAAAAGTTTTAACGACTGAACATAATGATCAGAGATGGAATAGGGATTCTTGGTATTGGTATTGAAGGTCAAGAATTTGTAACCGTCGTATCTTTGTAATCCATGGGCTGTTCCGATCCAAAGCAATCCCGTGGGATCCTTGACCATCGCCGTGACCGTCCAATCGGCCAAACCATCTTGAATGGAAAAATAGCGAAAAGGAATTGCGCTTTTTTGCGCGCATAGCAAGCTTGGCCATAAAATGGCTACGATCCAAACAAACTTTCGGCTAGCTAGTTTTAGCTCATTAAATACATACATGAAAATCTACAACCCTTTAAACCATGCTAAATTAGAAAAATTTCAACGTCCAATAAAATGAAACATCAGACAGGATTTGCCATGGCAACCACACATGTCAAATGTTTTTATTTAACAACATGGACACCAATTCTCCACGGCTGTTGATTTGCAATTTTTTATAAATTTTTTTGATGTGATCTCGTACAGTTTCCAGGGTAATGTCACAGGAATCTGCAATCATCTTATAGCTTTGCCCATCCATTAGACAATTCAAAATTTCTTTTTGTCGGATAGTCAATGCAACCTCTGGTTTTTTATTCCGCTGCGGTGCACGGAAAAAGTTGACAACATGTCGGGCAATAGAGGGCGACATGAAAGACCCACCATTGGCTACTGTAAGTATGGCTTCCTTAATGGTTAGCAATGAAGTACTTTTGGATAAATATGCTACTGCGCCACCACGAAGTGCTTCAAAAACGTGCCGTTCATCTTCATAAGAAGTCAACATTACAATGTCGATTTGGGGGTGTTTTTCGCGGATTGAATCAATCCCTTCTAAACCAGACATTCCCGGAAGATTAATGTCAAGCAATAGAATGTGGGAATCAATGGCCTCCGCAGACAACAAAAAACTTTCAACTGATACATTGATCGAATGCAGTTCAAATTCTGGTTCTGCGCTGAGAAAGTCCGCTAAACTTTCCCTTACAAGCCCTTCATCTTCAACAATACTTAAATTGATTTGTTGGGACATTTTCGGGTTAGGTTTTAGATCTGCATCATTTCCAGCACTTTTGCCTCTTGATTATCAGATCCTGAGTGATTATGAAGTTTAAAAAGTGAAAATATAAAAGATTTATTAAAAAATCAGGATGCTTGATCAAAAAAAATAATTTGCTAACTAAAGTTATATATAAACCAACAATAGTTTGGAAATTCACCAAAAAGGCTTTTTTTTTCCTATAATTTGCCAAATTGCATTCATTTTTTTCGAAAACACAAATGGGTATGTTAAAATCAAAAATTGGCGGAATCGGATACTACGTTCCTGAGACCATTGTTACCAATCAAGACCTGTTGCGGGTGATGGATACCAGCGACGAATGGATTCAGGAAAGAACCGGAATCATGGAACGCCGTTACGGCAAAAAATTTGAAGAAACCCCCACTACCATGGCGGCTAGAGCGGCTGAAATTGCCATCGAACGTGCCGGCATAAACAAAGAAGACATCGATTTTATCGTTTTTGCTACGCTTAGCCCCGATTATTACTTTCCTGGCTGCGGAGTACTGTTGCAACGCGAACTGGGCATCACCAACACAGAAATTGGGGCATTGGACATTCGCAACCAATGTTCTGGATTCATCTATGGCTTGTCGGTTGCCGATCAGTTTATCAAAACCGGTATGTACAAAAACATCCTATTGGTAGGTGCCGAAATGCACTCAATGGGATTGGATTATTCTACCCGAGGGCGCAACGTAACGGTAATTTTTGGCGATGGCGCCGGGGCGGTAATCTTACAGCCAACTAGTGATGAAAATCAGGGGATTCTGACTACGCACTTGCATTCAGATGGCACTTACGCTGAGAAACTGGCCCTGATCAGCCCTGGTTCACATGGCGCCTACCACTTCAATAAAATGGCCATCGAAACCGATTTTGGGTTCCCAGATGTAGAATTTGGTGAAGTGTTTGTCAATCAAACCATGATCGACAATGCGTATACTTACCCGGTAATGGAAGGCCAGTTTGTATTCAAAATGGCAGTGCAAAAATTCCCCGAAGTTATTATGGAAGCACTTGACAAAACGGGTTTGCAAACCACCGACATCGATATGCTGATTCCCCACCAGGCCAACCTGCGCATCAGCCAATTTGTGCAAGGAAAATTGGGACTCAGCGACGAAAAAGTCTGGAACAACATCCAACGCTACGGCAATACCACCGCAGCCTCCATCCCGATTGCCTTGTGCGAAGCCTGGGAAGCCGGAAAAGTCAAGTCTGGGGATTTGGTATGCCTGGCGGCCTTCGGCAGCGGTTTTACCTGGGGCAGTGCGTTGATCCGCTGGTAATGGTTTAGGTGCTGATTTATAGATGTCGTAATGTCACTATGGCATTAATAAAATACGGCTATATTTGCACATCACCACATACGCAAATCAGCACATTACCAGATCAACATATGTCATTAATCAATCAAAATACCATTGCGTTAAGGGCGCGCATTGATGAAGCGGTAAAAGACCTCCATGAACTGACCATCCGCATTAACCATGCTGAATTGGCCAAAACGGTCAGTGATTTGCGCAACCGCATCAATGACCCATTTATGTTTGTGATCGTTGGGGAGGTCAAAGCAGGCAAAAGCAGTTTCATCAATGCCCTTTTACAAACCGAGCGTGAAATAACCAAGGTGGCACCTCAGCCGATGACCGACACCATTCAGCAAATCGTGTATGGTGAAACCGAGGAAATTATCGTGATCAATCCTTTTCTGAAGAAAATTCTTATTCCTGTTGACATCCTCAAGGAAGTAGCCATTGTAGATACCCCTGGAACCAATACCATTGTAGAGCACCATCAGGAAATCACCGAGTCATTCATTCCTGCCTCTGATTTAATCGTGTTTGTATTTGAAGCCAAAAACCCATACCGCCAATCGGCCTGGGACTTTTTCAAATTCATCCACGACGAATGGCGCAAGAAGGTCATTTTCGTGCTGCAACAAAAAGACTTGATGTCGGCAGAAGACCTGGCGGTCAACATGAACGGGGTAAGAGAGTACGCCGAGAAACAAGGCATCCATCAGCCTCAAATTTTTGCAACCTCCGCCAAATTGGAAAAAGATGGCGAAAAAACGGAAAGTGGTTTCATACCCGTTCGGCATTACATTCTGGAAAACATCACCGGAGGAAAAGCGCCGGTATTGAAGCTCGAAAACAGCGTAAGCACTTGCCTGCGCATCAACGACAGCATTCGCGAAGGGCTGGATTTGCGCCAGCAGCAATGGGAAGTAGATCTGGAATTCAGGAAGGACATCAAAAGTACCCTGGACAACCAGGAATTGAAATCCAACCGACAAGTAGACCAATTGGTAGAAAACATCCTGGCAGGTTACGACCGCACCACCCAGGTCAAAGAGCAGGAATTGCGCGAAGGTTTGTCTTTTTTCTCACTGGTACGCCGATCTATATCCTCCATTTTCACCAAAAAGACTTCGGCCAAAGAATGGCTGGAAACCCTGGCGAAAGACCTGGAAAAGGAGTTGAATCAAACCTTGCGCGACAAGTTGCACGATGGCATCAATGACCTGGCCGACAATGTACAGCAAATGGCCAAATTGATTGACCTGAAGATCAACCAAAGCCGCAGTTTGCTCCACAACGACCACGAAATATTCAGCGCCATCGCCGAGCGGCGGCACAATATCTTCCGCGAGTTGCAAGATAAATTTGAAGACTTTATCAAAAAAAGTGAGAGTTTCACGGATCAATCCTTGTTCCCGGATAAAGCTCCCCTTCCGGGTTCTTTTGCTACGGGCAGCGGCATTGCCGTGATTGGGCTGATCCTGGCCGTCATTACTCAGGGAGCAGTTTTTGACATCACCGGAGGCGTTTTGACCACTATTGGTATTCTATTTGCAGGTTTTGCGACCAACGGCAAGCGCCGCAAAATCATTGAAGGTTTTCAAAGCGAGATCAATCGAGGCAGAACCAAAATCGATACCGATGTCAATGCGCAGCTCAAACAATACATCAAAAGACTCAAAGAGCGCATCGACAGCAATTTTGATCCTTTTGATTTGATGCTCGAAAAAGAGAAGGAACAATTAGCGATCCTGAATCAGGAACAAGCATTGATCACCACTCGTTTTGCTGTGCTGGATACCGATATCAAAGCCGTACTGCTTAGCTTGTAATCCTTGTAATTTGCACCGTTGTCCATACAAACCCGGTTTTGGGCTAATCTTTTTTGACCTTAAATCGAAAAAGGCATAACTTTACAAGCATTGATAAGTTAATTTTTTTGTTGAATCTACGGCTCAGCCACTCACCCGTTTGGTATGAAAAATAAAATTGTTGCTGCCTTCTTGGCTTTATTTGTTGGCATCTTTGGCGTCCATCGTTTTTATTTACAACGTTGGTGGCAAGGGGTTTTACAGATGTGCTTGTTTTTTGTAGGACTTGGCATGACGATCGCCAGTGATGGAAATGCCCCATTTGTAATTGCTCCAGCAGTTCTCGCATTTGTTGATGCCCTGCTCTTCTTTGTGATGCCGCAGGAAGATTTTGATGAAAAATACAACAAGAATCGATTACAGGATTACCAAAGTCAACGGTATTATGAAGGCGATGAATCGGAAGAAGATCCTTCGGCTTTGATGGAAAGGCAGGAAAGATCCAATCGAGCTTCCCAACCGAACAAACCGGGCAAAAAAGAGAACAAAAAAGAAGACATTTTTAAGCGCATCGGCATCGAACAGTTTCGCAGCATGAATTTTGAGGGCGCAATTGAATCCTTCATGAGTGCATTGGAAGACAACCTGACCTCACCAAGTGTGCATTTCAACCTCGCTTGTTGCTATTCCATGATTGAAAACGCAGATAAGGCTTTCCAATCTTTGGAAAAAGCCATCGAAAGTGGGTTTACGGACATTTCCAAAATCCATTCCCATCAGGCCTTGAGTTTCATCCGCAAACAACCAGAATTTGAAGCTTTTGTAGCCAATGGCTACCATGTGGTCAAGCAATTGCCAGTGCCGCAACCCAATATTTTGGATACCACTCCGCTTAATTTGAATGAGTCCCCCATAGATGTGTTGGATGAAGTCTTGCACTTGGGCGATTTGCGCGAAAAAGGCTTGATCACCGAGGAAGAGTTTGTACTCCAGAAGAAGAAATTACTCGGGTAAATAAGGAATTATGGGATTGGCAGCTTCGCTGTTTTGTTTTATTCCACCACCTAAGGCACCGGAGACACCTAAGGGTCACCTGAGTTAATTCTTTTTCTAAGGTGAATAAAGTGCCTGAAGTGCCTTAGGTGGTGGGAAATAACCAGCGAAGCTGCCGCCAATTTAATTAAGACTGCACCAGCTTTATTTCCATAACCGGCTCATGCTCACCCGAAATACCCGCAGCTTGGAAGCTTTTGCGAACTTCTTCTTTGGCAAAAGCCTGAGCATCCAGGTAAACATCAGGAATTACACTGAAGCGGAAAGCCAGGGTTGTAGCAGTTGGCGACAAATCAACCACAGGGGAAGTGATCGGCAACTCAGCCAAATAACCCGGAGATTTTTTCGCAACTTCTTCAAATATTCTGCGCACTTTTTCCATGTCTTCTGTTGGGTCAATGGGTACCAAAGTTTCCAATACACGTGTACCTGCAACGCTCAGGTTTTCAATGGCGCCGCTCGTAATGGCTGAATTGGGGATAATGATGGTGCGATTGTCGGGAGTGATCAACACTGTGGTGAAAATCTGGATTTCTTTGACTACCCCATTGAAACCCTGGGCCGTAATCAGATCGCCAACCCGGTATGGCCGAAACAACAGCACCAAAACGCCTGATGCAAAGTTGCTCAAGCTACCTTGTAAAGCCAAACCTACCGCCAAACCAGCTGCACCAAGTACGGCTACGAATGAAGTTGTTTGAATGCCAACAATGCCAGCAGCACTGAAAATCACCATCATCTTGAGCATTACGCTCACCAGGCTCATTAAAAATGGGCGCAGACTTTCGTCTACTTTGGTTTTTTCCATTCTGCGCTTGAGAATGGCTACGATCCAATTGGTAATCCAAATCCCGATGAGCAGCACAATCAATGCGCCAGCGAGTTTTGGGGCAAAATCCATGGCAAATCCCATAAATTTGCTTGCTTTTTCTGTAACTTGTGTTGGTTCCATTAATTTGTTTTGGTGTTTCTTATGAAATACGGACGCTAATTTAATGGTTAAATTTTGGAGGCAATCATTTCACCAATAAAATAAATCGATTTTGCAAAAACCTTTTCCCGGCAAAGATGCCGCACTACTCAAACTCCAACGCTACTGTGCTTACCAGGAACGTTGCCACCAGGAAGTGCGCAGTAAACTAATAGAAATCTCCGTTTATGGGGATCTACTGGAAGAAATCATGGCTGAGCTGATTTCAGAAAATTACCTCAACGAGGAACGTTTTGCCCGTTCGTATGCCCGTGGAAAATTCAGAACCAGATCCTGGGGCCGCATCCGCATTCAGCAAGAACTCAAAATGCGCAAAGTATCCGACTATTGTATCCGCAAAAGCATGGAAGAAATCGACGAAGAAACCTATCTCGAAACACTCAAAAAAATCATTGCTAAAAAACTGGCAGAATTGCACGAAGCAGATAATTTTACCGCCCGACAAAAAGCAGCCCAATATGCAATGCGCAAAGGCTACGAATCAGACCTCATTTGGGTGATCATCAACTCATGAAGCAACAAGACTTGTATACTTTTTTGGAGGAACATGTGGCACAATACAACCAATCCGGTTTTATCGATGCCGATCCCATTTCCATACCACACCAATTTAGCCTCAAACAAGACCGGGAAATCGTGGGTTTCTGGACAGCGATGCTGGCCTGGGGGCAACGCAAAACCATCATCAACAATGCCAATGCGCTAGTCAAGTTGATGGATGGCGCCCCTTATGATTTCATCCTGAATCATCAGGAAGAAGACCGCCGCCGCTTTCTGGACTTCGTACACCGTACCTTTCAAGCCACGGATACCTTGTATTTTTTGGAATTTTTTCAACAATATTATCAAAAAAACGAATCCCTGGAGGATGCTTTTGCGCAGCACCTCTCCCCTACTGCACCACACACAGAGGCGGCTTTGCTTGGCTTTCACCGTTTGTTTTTTGATCATCCAGATGCGCCAGATCGTACCCGCAAGCACATCGCCACTCCCGAACGAGGCTCCACCTGCAAACGACTGAATATGTTTTTGCGCTGGATGGTGCGCAAAGATGAGCAAGGGGTAGATTTCGGGATTTGGCACAAAATCTCCCCCCACCAATTGTTGATTCCCCTGGATGTTCACGTCGATCGGGTAGCGCGCAGGCTCGGATTGCTTACCCGCAAACAAACCGATTGGCAAGCCGTTTTGGAACTCACCGCAGCCTTGCGCAGCTTTGATCAAGAGGATCCAGTCAAATATGATTTTGCCCTGTTTGGGGTTGGCGTTTTGAATCTTTAAAAAAGTTAAGCCCAAACCGCCCGGAAACAATCCAGCAAATTGTCAAAATCATCGGGCATGTTGTACACATTGGGCGCAACCCGGATGGCGTTGCCACGGGTAGACACCAAAACCCGGCGTTTTTTGAATTCGGCTTGTAAGCGTTCCATCTCGACGTGTGGAGGCAATCGCACCCCGATCAGGTGATGCGCCAACTGGTCTTTGGATTCGATTTGGCAGCCCATTTCGCGCAAATCTTCCAGGGCGTTGCTGGATATCCGTTGGCAATATTCCTGTACATTGGCCACTCCCCAGTCCAACAATTGAGCAATGGCGGCAGACAACATTGGTGCGAGAATAAAATTGCTTTGTTCACCCATCATGTAGCGACCTGCCAGCGGCTTGTATTCGTCCTGGTAATTCACCAGACCTTTGAAATCTTCACTGTTGTGGCGATTGATCCAGTTTTCTTCCAAAGGGATGCCCTCATCAAATCGTGGCCCATAATAGGCTACGCCAAGAGAATATGGCCCCAACAGCCATTTATAACCACCACAAACGAGGGCATCCAGACGCAATTCACTCACATCAAGTGGCAAAGCACCTACTGATTGTGTACCATCAATGACCAGCAATGCACCAAATTCATCGGCCCGTTCGCGAATGCGCTTGAGATTGTACAAAGTACCATCTGCCCAATGTACGTTGCCCAAAGCGATCAGGACTGTATTGGCATCAATGGCATTGAGAATGGCTTCGTTCCAGGCAGCACTCCGGTTGGCACTATTGGGCGCTTTGACTACCCGAAGTTCTGCCCCGCTATCGGCTACTACCCGCTGCCAGGCGTAGTAATTGCTGGGAAATTGTTCTTCGGCTACCAGGATGTGTTGGCCGGGTTTTATCTTGATGTTTCGGGCTACAGTAGCCAAGCCATAAGAAGCAGAAGGGATGACTGCAATGCGGTCTTTTTCAGGTGCATTGATCAGTTTGGCAAAAAGGGTTTTCAGTTCTTCAACTGTAGTAAAGAAATCTTCGGGTTGAATCAACCAGGGTTGATTTTTACGGCTTACCATTTCTCGTCCAATCATATCCACCTGCTTTAGCTGTGGCGACATGTAGGCGCAATTGAGGTAAGTAATCTCGTCAGGGATTTTAAATAAGGACTTTTGGCAACTCAACATGGCTTGAAAATTTTGGCAAATTAAAAAAATCCTACATGGTTTAAAGAAATATTACTACTTTTGAAGAGTTATTAATTTTTAGAGGAAAAAAGTCTACCTACCACTTCCACAACTCAATTTCTAGAGTAAATAGATCCTGTCATTTTACATGAATCAGGTGATTTTCCCATTTAATACATTTTCCCATGAACAACCGATTACAAATCCGGAAGCCCTTGCTCTTCCAATTTTTTTTTCCAAAAATTTACTTGATACTGGTATTTCTCGGTCTTTCCATGCAGGTCATTGCACAAGATCAAGCCCCGAAAAAAGCCTTGATCCGCTTTAGAGAATGGCAATACGCTTTGGGAGTAACCCTGGGTACCAAAGGAGCAGGTGCAGATATGGCTTTTCGCATTCGCCCCCACTGGCATATCCGTGGTGGTATCAACTATCTACAAACCAGCATTGGACAACAACCTTTCGATTTGGGCAGCTTTGGACTCAATGACAATTCCTGGCTTTTTTCTGGAAAAATCCGTCAACATTCCGCAGAATTTCTCGTGGATTATGCCATGATCCACGAACAAGTCAGGCTAGTTGGCGGGGTGGCTATCCATCCAGTAAACCGCATCAATGGTACTTTTGTGCTGCGCGATTCCGTACAGTTCAACGAAGTCAAAATTGCCCCAAACGAGATGGGACAGATTGCGGGAAGTATCAATTACAGCCATTTTTTTTCGCCATACCTGGGGATTGGACTAGGCCGAATGGTACCCTGGAAACGCTTGAGTGTATGCCTGGATGCAGGTGCTTACTTTCGAGGGTCACCCCAAGTCAGCCTCAAAGCAAGTGGATTGTTGCAAACCAATGAGCGCAATCAGGCAACCCTGCAAAACAACCTTCAAAACAAGCGCATCTGGCCAGCTTTGAATTTGCGGGTTGGTTTGCGCTTTTTGTAATACAATCCTATTCTTCCTATGAAACATACAGCATTTTTTCTACTCTTCTCTTTACTGCTGCTCGGCAGCGCCTGTGAAAAAGCATTGGATCAATTGCAAGATGAGGCATTGGATGGCTTGCAATTTGAGGTAAACACTGGCGTATTGCACCAACCTTTGACTTTGCAAGTGCTTGATGAAAGTACTGGTAAGCCCGCGGAAGGGGTAAACCTGGAATTATTGAGCAGCGATTTTTCAAAGGTCTACACCAACAGTGGCAGCAAAACCTTAAAAATCAAAGGTGGATTGCTTACTCTGGGCACACTCAAACGGGAAGCCCCTACCCAAAGTAATCCACGTAAAGTCCGTTTTCGCTTTAAGGCCAGCGGCTATTTTGCGATTGAAGAAGAATATTTGTTGAGTGATACCCTAAATGAATTGGCAACGGTGTGGCTACGACCCATGCGAGCATCTGCGCACATAGGAGCGGCGGAAAGTTTGCTTGCCTCAACCCGCAATGAAGGCTTGGATTTGTTTACCCAAAACCAAACGGGCAGCTTGCGCATTGACCCCAATGTCAATTTCCGCAAAGACCATCAAAAGCTGAATGGACCAGTGGAAGTCAAACTAATGGTGATGCCAGGCACTACTTCCAATAAAAACCACCTGGAATCGGCCTTAATCCGGGCAGCTTTTCGCAAATCCGATGGCAATTTGGGAAAACTGAACCTCAATCCAGTCAGTCTTTTAGATTTTACTGCCAAAGCAAGCGGTCAATTTGCCGATCAATTGAGTTTTCCGGCGATATTGAGTCTGCCCATCGAACCCAGTTTGTACAATCCGCTGACAAAAAGCCGTATAAAAAATGGTGATTTGATTCCGGCATTTTGGCAAATGCCGGGCGAAGAAATCTGGCAAGCCAAAGGATTCGCTACCGTAAGCAACAGCAATGGCAAACTGGAAGCCATTATGCCCGTTGCTGCTACTGGGCGTTGGGTATTGGGTTTCATGGAATTGTGGCCAGAAGAAAAAATACCCGAGCTATGCCAGGTTTTTATCAGAGTGGAAGCCAATATACCTGATACCATCAAGGGTGTTTACTTTCGCGGCGAAACGCCAATTCGGTACCAGTATACTCGAAAAGCCAGCTTAAACTTCATGCAGGTATACCCCAGTTGTCGTTTAGGACAAGGATTCGATATGGATGCTTTGGTGCGTAATGCTAATAATTTAACCCGCAATTATTACCTTGAACAAGACAGCACCGTTTTTGCCAATGTCAGTTTCACCCCCAAAGTCAGTGTTTTTGTCATTCAGCCATTGCCCATTTGCAATGAATATGCTTTCTCAGAAAAGGCCAATATTCCCATTGCCATCAATGCCGATGAAGCCACCGAAGGCTGGCTGTACTACCAAATCGGCAGCAGCAGCGGCTACCGGTTTATGCGGCTGATCAAAGGCATCAACAATTTACAGGTTGCTTATCCGCGCAATCCCTTGTTTACACCGGGTGGTTTTTATGGCAATCAGGCCCAGTTTACATTTTTTTATGAAGAAGGCTGTCAATTGCGCAGCAGCACCCGCAGTTTTCCTGCGTGTGAGGTACTGACACAAGGTGCCCTGCTGAGGGTACGCCCAAGCAGCAGTATGGCATTGTCTACCAGCAGCTTGAGTATCGATGCTGCTTGTGGAGGGAATTTCCAACCTGCCATTCGGCCTACCTTACCCGTTTTTTACCGCAACAATTGTTCATCTGGCGTTGAAATGCCCTACAAAAAATTGACCGAACTCAATGCTGGAACCGACCTAAGCAACCTGCCCTTGCGCCTCGGCGAACGATATGATTTCAAAATTCAATACGGAGATGATTTGCAAGAATTTCAGGGGGTTCGCCTGAGTGCCGATTCTATTGCGCAAGGAAAATTCTATTCCCTGAGCAAAAATGGCCGGATACGCGTGCATTTGGGACAAGTCAATTTACCGGAAGGGATTTGCAAATTGGTGAAGTAGGCAATAAATAAAGCGAGTTCGGGCTTTACCCAAAAAATCCTTAACTTTGCCTTCTTAAACCAAGCGATATGACTCTCAAGCACTCACCATATGTGCTCTATGCCGATACTGAAGGAAATGTTTTTGAAGACAAAAGTTTATATGCAGTAGGCCGTTCGGGCTGGTATTGCGACCCCATTCCCCTTGAAGACTGGATAGAACTGCCCGATGGCGGGTCTTTGTACAATCTTCCTGGGCGTATTCCGCTTGGTACAGATGTCAATACTGGAGAAATGCGCTTGTGCGACAAAGGCTTGGCCGTTGCAGCCTTTGTACCCCCTGCGCATACTGGCTTGTATCTGGCCGCTTATGAGAATCAACCAGAAGCACCCATTCTGTCTTTGTTTTGTTATACTGCGGTAGGTTGGCACCGGGGCAAGTTTTATGTGCCCGCCATTCGGGTTGAGGAAGACATCCGGCAGGAGTGTGCTGGTTTTGACCACAACATTGTACAGCAAGGCGTAAAAGAATTGCGGAAGGCCTATCCACACAACCGCCTGGTGGAACATTTGGCCGAAAATTGTGCATTGACGTATACCTGTCCTGCTGCCCGCAACTACTTCATGGGGCGCTGGGAATGTCCGGTTCCGGTATCACCTGCTTGCAACGCCAACTGTATTGGCTGTATCTCTGAGCAACCCGAAGATGAAACAGTTGTTTCCAATCAGGATCGCCTGCAATTCAAGCCCAGTGCGGCAGAAATCATCGAATTTACCGTACCCCACCTCGAATCAGCACCTTATCCTCTGATCAGTTTTGGTCAGGGCTGTGAAGGAGAACCGCTGTTGATGTGGGAAACCATTCGGGAGGCCATCATCGAAATCCGGAAATTCACCGACAAAGGTTCGATCAACATCAATACCAATGGCAGTCGCCCCGATGCGGTAGAAGCCCTTTGCAAAGTAGGACTCAACAGCATTCGGGTGAGCACCAACTCGCTTCAACGGCACATTTATACGCCTTACTACCGCCCCAACAATTACGATTTTGACGCGCTGGCCGAGTCCGTCAAAATCGTGAACCGTTATGGTGGCTGGACCAGCATCAACTACTTTGTGTTTCCCGGCCAAACCGACTCGGTGGAAGAATACGAAGCGCTGCGGGCCTTCATCAAAGACACTGGCCTAAAGATGATCCAATGGCGCAACTTCAACATCGATCCCGATTGGTACCTGGGGCGCATCAACTTGCCCGATTCAGGAGATATTCTGGGCGTCAAGCAGCTGATGGAATTGATCAAGGAAGAATTTCCTGACCTCAAGTACGGATATTACAATCCGCCGATGGAACGGATAAAGGGGAATTTTGCGGTGGATTTTGCGCACTGATTTTAAAAGGAGCTAATTAGACCAATTCTAAAAAGCAGCCAAACTCTTCCTTGCTTTAGTTGTTTACCAAGCAACAAAGCGCTACTTTTGCCCACGTTTTCACCAAACTACTGTTTAATGGCTACTGTCAAGTTTACTTTTGAAGATAAAAACATTGCCCAACCCATTGTGGTAGAAGGAGTGGCCGAAGGAACCTCGATTCTGGAAGTAACCGAAGACCACGACATCCACCTGAATCACAACTGCGGCGGCGTTTGTGCCTGCAGCACTTGCCACGTGTATGTTCTCAGGGGCGAAGACGATTTAGAAGAAATTTCAGACAAGGAAGAAGACTTCATCGATCGTGCACACAATCCACGCCTCAATTCCCGCCTGGGTTGCCAATGTGTCATTTTGGATGATGGTGCAGTTATCGAAATTGAAATTCCCGACCAGAGTCGCATCATCGGTCACGAACACTAACCCAATTCCACGCATTTAAAATCATTAGCACAATGGCTTTCGATCATATTGACAATCTCCCCATCACCTGGACTGACCACGAGGACGTAGCAATGAGACTCTTTGAACGTTTTGGGGGTGAATTTACGGAAGGCAGAATCTACCGCATCCGCTTTACGGAATTGATTGATTGGGTTCTCGAATTGCCCGGATTTGTTGGCACCCGCGAAGAGTGCAGCGAAAACAACCTCGAGCAAATCCAAGCCAAATGGGTATACGAATGGCGGGACAATCAAAAGTAAACACGCTCTAAACCCACATGCATGAACCACTTGGAAATTTTTAGTACTATCCACACCTTTATTTTTGATGTGGATGGGGTAATGACCAACAACGAAGTCATTATCACCGAGAAAGGTGAGCTGCTGCGCAAAATGAACGTGCGCGATGGATTGGCCATCAAAATGGCAATTAATAAAGGCTTCAAAATCGCCGTTATTACTGGTGGTCGTTCTGAAGGGGTAATCAAGCGGCTGGAAGCCTTGGGTATTCAAGACATCTATTCTGGCAAAAGCGACAAATTGGAAGCCTTCGATGAATTCATCAACCAATATGATCTTGATCCATTGGGAATCTTGTACATGGGTGATGATCTGCCCGATTACCCGGTAATGCGCCGGGTTGGCCTTGCTACTTGCCCAAGAAATGCCGCACCAGAGTTGTTTCCCATTGCCAATTACGTATCGCCGTACAAAGGCGGCGAAGGTTGCGTACGCGATGTCATCGAAAAAGTGATGCGCCTGCAAGGCAACTGGGGCGAAGAATAACTTGAGTTACCGCAAAGAAATTATGTTGGATAAACAAACAGTATATTCTGAATATGTACCTATATTTGTGAGAATTGTTGCTGCATTTATTCCCATTTAACAGTATCTCATGTCCCTGCTTCGATTGATTAGGTTTCCCAATTTATTGATTATCGCGCTGGTACAATCCATTCTCTACTTTTCCTTGCTCCTTCCTTCTTTTCACCGCTACAACATCGATCCCCGATTAACCATTGTTCAATTTGTCTACCTGGTTGCTGCTACCCTTTCCATTACTGTAGGTGGTTACATCATCAATGACTTATATGACTATGAAGCCGACCTGCTCAACCGCAAGGACAAAGTAATCATTGACGTCTCAATCACTGCGCAAGTCTGCATGTGGTTGTACGCCGTTGTTGGTTTTATCGGTTTGATGCTTTCCATTTACGTTGCTTTTCGGATCGAGCAAATATACATGGCCTATCTCTATGTGTTTTCAGCTGCACTATTGGTTGTGTACACCAGAAAGCTAAAAAAATTGCCCTTGGTCGGCAATTTGTTGGTTGCTTTTTTTTGTGCAGGTGTGGCAGCATTGATCTGGTTGGCTGAAATTCCCGGTTGGTGGGTACTTCAAGCCAAAGCCCCTTCCAGTGCTCAAACCTTACAAACGATATTCCTCTGGTATTTCAGTTTTGCTTTTTTAAGCACTTTTTTTCGTGAAATGGTAAAAGACCTTGAAGATAAAATTGGTGATAAAGCAGCTGGTTGCAAAACCTATCCGATTGTTGCTGGCGACAACGCCGCCAAAGTGCTGGCTTCCGTACTAGCCATACTCCTTATTTTGCTTTTATTGACGTTGTTTGTACTGAAAAGTCCAGGATTTGGCACCTGGTTTTATCTTTGTGCCGCAATAGGAGTTGTATTTCCTCTGGTTTATGCCCTATATTTGTTGCGTCAAGCGCAGGTTGCTGCTGATTATCACCGCATCAGTTTTATAGCAAAAATGGTGATGCTAGCGGGCATTCTGTTGTTGTTTTTTGTAAAAATCACTTGATGAATCCTTTAGAACGAAATATCATCCTGGCGTCCACTTCTCCCCGGCGCAGCCAATTGCTCAAAGAAGCAGGTTTTCAGTTTGAAGTCAAAACCAAAGACGTAGAAGAAACCTATCCTGCGGATTTACCAATCGATGAAGTTGCCGGTTTTTTAGCCCGCAAAAAAGCCACTGCGGCGCAAGACTTCATTCAAAACGACGAAATCATCATTGCTGCGGATAGTGTGGTGATTCTCGACGGGGTGATTTATGGCAAACCACGGGATTACGACGATGCTTTTCAGATGCTCCGTAAATTATCCGGACAATTGCACCGGGTCATTACGGGCGTATGTTTGCTTTCCTCAAGCAATGAAAAAGTATTTTCTGCGGAGTCCCAGGTGCAAATCGAAGCAATGAGCGATGCCGAAATTGATTTCTACGTCCAAAAATACAAGCCTTACGACAAAGCAGGTTCTTACGCCGTTCAGGAATGGATCGGGCTATGTAAAATCTCCAGAATTGAAGGTACTTTCACCAATATTATGGGTCTACCGGTTGATTTGGTGTATCGGGAATTGATAGATTTCCGGTAATAAACAACGTGATTATGCTGCCAATTGACGTGCTGCGACAATACTGGGGCCACAATCAGTTTCGGCCCCAACAGGCAGAGATCATCCAATCGGTGCTGGAAGGCCGGGACACCTTGGCCTTGTTGCCAACCGGTGGCGGCAAATCGGTGTGTTTTCAAGTACCCGCACTCTGCCAGGAAGGCATCTGCATCGTTGTTTCTCCCCTCATCGCTTTGATGAAAGATCAGGTGCAGAACCTGCAAAAAAAAGGCATCCCGGCACTCGCTATTTATGCAGGCATGTCTTACCGCGACATCGATCGGCTATTGGACAACTGCGTGTATGGCGAAATAAAATTCTTGTACCTCTCTCCCGAACGTCTGGTGAGTGACCTGGCCATAGCGCGCATTCGCCAGATGAAAGTCAACTTGATTGCGGTCGACGAAGCGCATTGCATCTCCCAATGGGGTTATGATTTTCGGCCACCCTATCTGGAAATTGCTAAAATCCGGGAGTTTTTTCCCAAAGTTCCAGTTTTGGCACTAACCGCTACAGCAACCCCGGAAGTAGTCAGCGACATCCAGGAAAAGCTGGCTTTTAAGGAGGCTCAGGTTTTTCAATCCAGTTTTTCGCGGTCCAATCTTGCCTACATTGTCCGCAGCACCGAAGCCAAAGAGAACCAATTGATTGACATTTTGCAAAAGGTACCCGGCAGTGGTGTGGTGTACGTTCGCAACCGGCGCCGCACCAAAGAAATCGCCCAGTTGCTACAAAAAAAACGCATTTCCGCCGATTTCTACCACGCAGGCCTTACTTCCGATGAGCGTTCCGGCAAACAGGATGCCTGGGTAGCCGGGCGTACCCGCATTATGGTCAGCACCAACGCCTTTGGGATGGGCATCGACAAACCCGATGTGCGGACGGTGGTACACCTCGAATTGCCAGATAGCCTGGAAGCCTATTTTCAGGAGGCTGGTCGGGCAGGCCGGGACGGGCAAAAATCATTTGCCGTTTTGTTGTACAATCCTGGCGACAAGCGCAGCCTCGAATACCAATACGAACAAGCCTTTCCAAGCCTGGATGAAGCCCGCAAAGTATACCGGGCACTGGGCAGTTTTTTTCAGTTGGCACTCGGCGGCGGCCAAGGCGAAAGTTACGATTTCGACATCGCGACTTTTTGTCAAAATTATCAATTGGAAGTAGTGCGGGTCTTCAATTGCCTGAAGCTATTGGAACAGGAAGGCTTGATCAGTTTGTCGGAAGCTGTATACACGCCCTCTACCCTACTCATCAAGGTAGACAAAGAGCGCTTGTACGATTATCAGTTGAAAAATCCGGCGCTGGATAAATTGCTGAAAATCATTTTACGCAGTTACCAAGGCGTTTTTTCTAATTACGTTAATTTTAGTGAGAAAAAGTTGACTGAGTATACTAAAACTTCGGCTGAGTTGTTGCAAAAGCAATTGCTGTTGATGCAACAGGATCAGATTTTGGAGTACAATCCCCAAAAGGACAAACCGCAGTTGAGTTTTTTGAGGGCACGGGAAGACGCCAACCACTTGAGTTTTGACACTAAACTGTACAATTTCCGCAAAACCCGCCACGCCGAGCGCATCAAAAAAGCCATCGCCTACGCTGAAGACAACATCTGCCGCAGCCAGCAATTGTTGCACTATTTTGGTGAGAAAGATGCTCCTGCTTGTGGGGTATGCGATGTATGTTTGGAACGCAAAAAGCAGGCCCTCGACAATGAATCCTTTGAGCGCTTGCGCCAAAAAATTACCCGTTTGCTCAGCGATGAAGCACTACCCGTGAAGGAATTGGTCGACTCCTTTACCCCCAAAATGCACCAGGACGTACTGGAGACCTTGACTTTTATGCAACAGGAGGGACTGATCGAAGAGCGAAACGGGAAATTGTTTGTACGGGAATAGCATTTTGTAGACCCAGGCAAACAAACCATGCTCAGTTACTGTTTGAATGTTTATTTTGCGCTTTCAAAAGAAGTTAGGATTTATGGCAAAATTTGCAATCGACCTCAAATCAGGCGATATAAAAAAAGAAACCGAACTGATTGTCGGAATTGATTTGGGTACGACCAACAGCTTGGTCGCTTACATAAAAGACGGCCAGGCAGAGGCAGTCAAAGGAAAAAATGGCAAAAGCACCCTGGTGCCTTCAGTGATACATTTCAACCCCGAAGGAAAAATTATCGTAGGGGATGCTGCCAAAGAAAAGCTCATTTCTGATCCCGAAAATACCATTTATTCTGTGAAGCGCTTGATGGGCAAATCCTACCACGATGTAGAAAACGTGCAGCAATATTTTGGGTACAGCATCATCGACAACGATACCGAAAGCTTGGTCAAAATCAAGGTAAAAGACAA
>NZ_JBBAKG010000027.1:0-74455 GCF_040403615.1 Haliscomenobacter sp.
ACTTATTTATTTCTTGGGCGGGTAAACAAGAGTAATACCCCATTGGTTCAAGTCACTTTTGGCTTGAACCATGTTTAAGCCAGTTGATCCTAAAACTAGTCAATCGGTCTTTCACTTCGCTTTGCTGACGAATGTGCCCATTTATATAGGTCGCCTCACTTACATTCCCACTGAAAATCCGAAATCTCATACGATTTTTTTGTGTACGAAAAATGCCACCATTCGGTGCGTGTTGTGCGAAAGCCTTCGGCAATCATAGTCTCTTGCAGCAGTTTGCGGTTGTTGTTGATGGTGGCGGGGTGGCCGGTGTAATCGATGTAGGCTTTTTTGTCAAACACATCGTATCCCGTGCCCATGTCCAGTTCTTTGCCATTTTGGTCAACTACGGTGAGGTCTACCGCCGAGCCGCGGTTGTGCATCGAGCCTTTGCGGGGGTCGGCGACGTATTGTGGGTTGGGTACTTTTTTCCAGAGTTTCCATTGTGCCGAGTGGGGGCGGTAGCAATCGTACATTTTCAGGCCGCCGTAGCCCTTGGTTTTCAGGGCGCGGTGTACGCGGGCAATGGCTTGCGCTACTTCGGTGCGGAGGTAACATTCGGCACAATCGTAAATTTTTTCGCCCATAAAATTATTGGTCGTGGCGTAGCGGATGTCGAGGGCAATACCGGATTCCAGGTTTTTGACATTGATCCAACCTTCCTGATTGGCCGGAGTCTGACCAGAATACACCGTTGCCGAGGAGGCAATCAGCCCAAGTCCCAGCACGAGAGACAATTGTAGAATCCTCATTTTCAAAATTTAAGTATTCGCTGAAATAACTTTGTTCACCTGCTTACTTAGCTTAATTTCGCAGCTTTAAGTACACCGAATGAAAGACCAACAACGCAATACTTTGCTGTACATACTGGGCATTTTGCTGCTTTTTCCGGCCTTGCTGATCAATTTGGGCCTCCTGACCTTCATCGACGACGAAGGCATTCGCTCTTTGGTGGCGCTGGAAATGAAGCTCTCTGGCAATTACATCACGCCAACTTTGCACGGTGCTTTTTATTACAACAAACCACCCCTGTACAATTGGATTTTGCTGCTGTACTTCAATCTACTGGGGCAAATTAATGAATTTACGGTACGTATACCAACCATCGTGAGTTTGTGCGGATTTGCGCTGACGGTTTTTTACAGCTTTCGCAAGCATTTGGGCAGCTATCTGGCCGCAGTTACCGCTTTTGCGCTGATTACCTGTGGTCGGATCCTGTTTTGGGATTCTATGTTGGGACTGATTGACATTACGTTTTCCTGGGTCATTTTTTTGTTGTTCCTATCGGTGTACGAGCAATTTCAGCAGCGCAACTGGTTGCTGTTGTTTGTTCTTTCGTACTTTTTCGCGGCCATCGGATTTATGCTCAAGGGGCTACCTGCGGTGGTTTTTCAGGGCTTTACCTTGCTGGCTTATTTCATTTACCAAAAAGAATTTCGCCGCCTTTTTTCCTGGCAACATGTGGTAGGTGGCCTGGTATTTGTGCTGATTGTCGGATCTTACTACGCGGTATATGTGCAGTACAACGGCCTGGATACCGTATTTCAAACGCTGTTCAGTGAATCGGCCAAACGTACTGCGGTGCAATTTGGCTGGTGGAAAACCTTTTTGCACCTGTTCACTTTTCCACTGGAAATGCTGTACCATTTTGTACCCTGGTCTTTGCTGATGGTCTATTTGTTGCGCAAGGAAAGCTGGCAGATCATTCGACAGAACTCATTTTTGGCGTTTTGTGCGCTTTGTTTTATGGTCAACATCTTGGTGTATTGGTCGTCGGTGGAGGTTTATCCCCGTTACTTGCTGATGTTTTGTCCACTTTTGTTCGGCATCTTGGTGTACATGCACGACCATTTTTCAGCGCAACCCAATTGGACGAGCAGGCTGGTCAATGGCTTTATGGTGCTTTTTTGCGTGGTGTTGATCATTGGCAGCATTGCACCTTTCTTTTTGCCGCAAACCCAAAGCACTCCTCAGTTGTATCTTAAATCGGGTGTTTTGCTTTTGGCGGCTTTGGCGCTCAATGGTCTGTATTGGCAATGGAAGCCTCAGCGACTGCTGATTGTAGCGCTGGTTTTGCTGGTGGGCCGGATTGGATTCAACTGGTTTGTATTGCCCGATCGGAACGCCAATGATTATGGCGACTTGTGCCGCAAATCGTCCATTGAAATTGGCAAACGTTTCCGCGATCAGGATCTCTACGTGTACGGCGAAACCCCGATGCAATGGACCAATTCCATTTATTTGACCATTGCCCGAGGTAAAATCATCCCCATCCAAAAAGAAAATTTTGATACCAGTGCCTTATACATCGTTGACCCGGCCATGCATTATGGAGTCGTGGATTCGATTGCCGAACTCAAAGTGCGGCACGACCAACGCAACTTCATCATTGGAAAATTAAAGGTTCAACGTTGAAAATTTTCAACATGTCTACAGTCAAACTATCGGTAGTCGTTTGTGTCTACAACGAAGAAGAAAACATCAAGCCCCAGGTAGAGCGCATTGCGGAAGCCCTGGAGGGATACGAATATGAAATGGTCTTTGTAGACGACGGTTCCAAAGACAAGACCCTGCAAGAGTTGTACAGCATCACGCATCCGCGCCTCCGGGTGGTGGAACTGAAAAAAAACTACGGCCAGAGCCTGGCACTGATGGCGGGCATCGATTACGCGCAGGGCGAGTACATTGCCACCATGGACGGTGATTTGCAAAATGACCCTACCGACCTGCCGCGCATGCTCAAGATTGCGGAAGAGGAGGGTTTTGACATGGTGGCGGGCAACCGCGCCAACCGCAAAGACGGGATGGTGCTGCGCAAAATTCCGAGCCAGATTGCCAACTACATCATCCGCGGCACCACCGATGTGCACCTCAAAGATTATGGCTGCGCCTTAAAGGTACTAAAAGCGGATTTGGCCAAAGACCTGGGCTTGTATGGCGAATTGCACCGCTTTGTTCCGGTTTTGGCGCACCTCGAAGGGGCAAAAATTACCCAGGTAGACGTCAAGCACCATGCGCGCCAATTTGGCAAATCCAAATACGGACTCAGCCGTACTTTCAAGGTCATGAGCGACTTGCTGCTGATGTTGTTTTTCAAAAAATACATGCAAAAGCCCATGCACTTGTTTGGCAATGTGGGGGTATTTCTTTTCATCAGCGGCTTGTTGATCAATTTGTATCTCCTGATTGTCAAGCTGATGGGGTACGACATTTGGGGGCGGCCCATCCTGATCCTGGGCATGATGCTGTTGTTGGGGGGCATTCAATTCATTACCATCGGGATTGTAGTAGAAATTCAAATGCGGACGTATTTTGAGTCGCAGCAGAAAAAGCCGTACAAAGTGCGTAAGGTGACGGGGTTTTAGGAACGGGATTTTAGGAACGGGAAGGATGGCCTTCGTGGTGTTTTTTGCCAAAAAAGACCGGTAATAGTTGTATAGTTTTACAAATCTAATCCACACAAAACCAGCATATGCGTTTCGTACTCATCGCGTTATTGATCAGCACTACTATGGCTTTTGCACAAAAAAACACCCCCATTCCCCTGGAAGAAGGCGTTTCCTGGGAACTCGCCCAGTGGCGCGTCCAAAACCTCAGCGCCATCACTTACGATTTGGCGCTGAACGTCCCGCTTGCCAAAACTGATCCACTTCTGGGCAAAGTGTCCATTTCCTTTGAGTTGAAAAACAAACAGCAGGATCTGTTGCTGGATTTCAAGCCCGACAAGGCGTACCAGGACCAGATCAGCATCAATGGCAAAACCCTGCCAGGCAAGCACAGCCAGGGGCATTTTGTACTTCCCGCAACTGCACTGCAAATCGGCAAAAACCAGGTACAAATCAGCTTTGAGGCCAGCAACCAATCGCTCAACCGCAGCGCGGATTACCTGTATACTTTGGTGGTGCCGGATCGGGCTTCTACGGTTTTCCCCTGTTTTGATCAGCCCAATCTCAAAGCCCGTTACACCCTGCACCTGGACATTCCCGCCGATTGGGAAGCCATGGGCAATGGGCCACTGGAACATACCACCCCGACCGGAGCGCGCAAACAACTGGATTTCAAGACCACCGAAGCTTTCAGTACCTACGTTTTTGCGTTTTGTGCCGGAAAATTCCAGCAAGCCACTCAAACCCGCAATGGCCGCAGCATGACCATGTTGTACCGCGAAAACGACCAGGCCAAAGTGCAGCGCAATCTCAACGACATTTTTGACCTGCATGCCCACGCCATCGAGTGGATGGAGGAATACACGGGCATCAAGTTGCCTTTTGCCAAACTCGATTTTGCCCTCATGCCCGGCTTTCAATACGGCGGAATGGAGCACATTGGCGCCATTTTTTACCGCGAAGCCAGTCTGATGCTGGATGAGAATGCCACCGAAAACCAAAAACTGGGCCGCGCCAGCCTGATCGCGCACGAAACGGCACACATGTGGTTTGGCGATCTGGTGACCATGAATTGGTTCAACGACGTCTGGCTCAAAGAAGTTTTTGCCAATTTTATGGCGGCCAAAATTGTCAACCCCTCTTTTCCAAACATCAATCATGAGCTGCGCTTTTTGCTGGCCCATCAACCCAGCGCCTACTCCGAAGACCGCTCAGAAGGCAGCCACCCCATCCAACAAACCCTTGAAAACCTCAAAAATGCAGGCAGCTTGTACGGCGGCATCATTTACCAGAAAGCCCCGGTGGTGATGCGCCAGTTGGAGGCCATGATGGGCGAGGCAGCGATGCGCAAGGGCTTGCAAGAATACCTGCAAACTTACCGTTATGGCAATGCCACCTGGGATCAATTGATTGCCATTCTGGATGTGCACAGTCCCCAGGATTTGGCGAGCTGGAGCCAGGTTTGGGTCAAAGAGGCGGGCATGCCGCACTTTGCGCTGGAGCAGGTTGGCGACGGGCAAGGATTGGAAAAACTGCTGGTGCGCCAGCTAAAAACCTCTGCGACAGGCAAATACTGGCCGGAGCAAACCCAATTGGCCTTGTTTTTCCCCGATAGTGTGGTGCTTCTCCCGGTGCAGATCGCTGGTGCAGTGACGGAAATCAGCAAAGTGAAAGGTCATCCTTTTCCGCAAGCGGCCTTATTGCTGGCCTCGCCGATGAGCTATGGCTTTTGCCGACTCGATATGCGCTCTTTGACTTACTTCCTGGAGCAAACGCCCAAAATCGAAGACCCACTCCTGCGGGGTGCTGCCCGCATGGCCGTAATGGAAGAATTTCTACAAGAATCGATGCCGCCAGCCACTTTGCTGGAAAGCATTCTGGAGGCCTTGCCACAAGAGCAAGAACCACTCAATCGGCAACAGCTGCTGGATCAGTTGCAAACGGTGTATTGGCGCTTTGCCGATCCTGCATTGCGGCAAGCCAGCAAGGCCAAAATCGAAGCCTTGCTCTGGGATTTGCTGCTCAGTGCCAAAGACCCATCCGCCCGCAGCACCTACTTTGCTGCCTACCAATCGATGGCCGAAACCTGGCCGGCGGTGCAGCGCCTCAACCGTTTGTGGAACAAAACCCTGACCGTTCCAGGCCTGACCCTTTCTGAAAGCCAACGCATTGATCTGGCGGCGGCCATCTGTTTGCGCTGGCCACACTGGGCCGATTCCATCCTGACCATTCAATTGGCCGAAACCAGCAACCCCGATCGCAAGCAGCGCCTGACTTTTCTGCGGCCAGTTTTTTCAGAAAAACAAAGCGAGCGCGATGCTTTTTTTGAAAGCCTGAAAAAAGACGAAAACCGCGATTACGAGCCCTGGGTGGAAGATGCCCTGGAATATTTGAACCATCCACGCCGGCCCCTTGCCGAAAAGCTGCATTACATTCGTCCGGCCTTGGAAATGCTGGAAGAAATACAGCGCACCGGCGATATCTTTTTCCCTCGCCGCTGGATTTCGGCGGTTTTGGGTGGCCACAATTCGGGGGAAGCGGCGGCAGTGGTACGGCAGTTTTTGGCGCAGCAGCCCAAGTTTCCCTACCGTTTGCGCAACAAGATTTTGATGTCTGCCGATCTGTTGTTTCGGGCAGCCAAGATGCGGCGATATCCTGATCCAAAAGGTGGCGCAGCGCAAAATCTGACTGAATTGGAACGTGCCATCAAGGCCGAGCTGGCGCGCTGCGAGGGGACTTTCTTTGTCGCTTTTCGCGACCTGCAAAACCCACAAAATGCAATTTTCATCAATGAAAAAACCAGTATCCACCCGGCCAGCACGATGAAAACGCCCGTGATGGTGGAAGTATTCAAACAAGCGGCGCAGGGCAAATTCAAACTGAGCGATTCGCTGGTACTCAAAAATGAATTCAAGAGCATTGTGGATGGTAGCCCTTTTAGTCTCAGCGAAGGGGATGACTCGGATCTGCCCTGGTACCAACGCCTGGGCCAAAAAGTGAGCATTTACGACCTGACCCGGGCTATGATCGTGCGCAGCTCCAACCTGGCCACCAACATGCTGATTGAACTGGTGGGGGCGCCACAAACCACCCAAACCATGCGCGAACTGGGATTGAAAGACATCGAGGTGCGCCGGGGGGTAGAAGACAGCAAAGCCTATACTGCCGGACTGAACAATACTACTACGGCCTATGACCTCATGCTGTTGATGGAACGTATTGGCCATGGCGAGGCGGGCAGCCCGGATGCTTGCAAGGAGATGATTCGCATTCTTTCGGATCAGGAGTTCAACGATGTGATCCCTACCCGTTTGCCCGCAGATGTGCAGGTGGCCCACAAAACGGGGTGGATCACCCAGCACCACCATGATTCGGCGTTGTTGATTTCACCAGATGGGCGTTACTTTTCGTTTACGATCCTGTCTAAAGCCTGGACGAATGAAGCGCTGGCCAACGAAGTGATGGGGAAAGTAGCAGAAATGGCGTATCGCTTTTTTGTAACCAGATGATTAAAAATCCTAGTCTGACGCAAAAAATTACTTCCCGATTTTTTGAGAGGGTTTTGAATAGGAAGCTCACTTGAAATGAAGCGTTCTACTTCCTACTCAAAACCCAAAATCGGGAAGCTAATTTTTCTGCGTTAATTAGCGATTAATTAAACAGTCGATGTTTGGGGAAGTCGCGATAATTGCTAACATTTGTTCAACTTGCATGAATTTTATTCACCTCATAAATACCAACTGAAATGTCACTGAAAGACAAGTACCAATCAGCCCTTGATTTGGCCAAAGAAAATGGCGCAGAAATGGAAAATTTCCACGAAGAAAATGATGCCATCATTTTCAACGGCACTGTTCCTTCTCCTTATGTACGCAACTTGATTTGGGACAAATTCAAGGCCATCAATAGCCTGGCTAAAGATGCGGATGCTCCTGCTGAAATCCACGCCAACATCACCGTTAAGGACGACAGCGTGTACCACCACCACACCGTAGTAGCGGGTGACACTTTGGGTGAAATTGCCAAGCATTACTTCGATGACGCCAAGAAGTACATGGCGATCTTCGAAGCCAACAAAGGTATTCTGAAAGATCCAAACATGATCGTAGTTGGTCAGGTTTTGGCTATTCCAAATCCATAATGGATTGATTAATGGCACAAAGAAAGCCCCAACGCCGGTCTGGCGTTGGGGCTTTTCTTTTGCATCCGTTTCTAGTATAACGCAAAAAATTACTTCCCGATTTTTTGAGAGGGTTTAGAATAGGAAGCTTACTTGAAATGAACCGTTCGACTTCCTATTCAAAACCCAAAATCGGGAAGTTAATTTTTCTGCGTTACCTGGCGGATTTATTTTTGTTTAAACGCCTGCTCCGCCATTGGTTTAGGGCCGTTGCGCATCCAGAATGCGGCATGCATCAAGTTAACCAGGGTATTTTTGGGGTCAATTTGATGTGCATCCTGATACGCTTTTACTGCATCTATGTACCACTCGCCTTGCTCCAGGGCAATGGCGCGCATCAATCCTTGTACTACAGCTGGGTTTGTACTGTAAGCAGCAGCGGTTTCAGCTTTCTGAATGGCAGCAGTTTGGTCTTTGCTGGTTCCAAATTCAAAAGTAAGGGTATTGGATTTGACACCTGCGCTGCTCACTTCCCAGAGGTATTGCTGGCCTTCCTTGAATTTAGCCGGATCGAGTTCGAGGCTCAGTGTGGTATCCTGGGCAGTGGTTTTGACTAGGGTTTCACCTTTGCTGTTTTTGATTTCGAGGGTATAATTCTGTGCTCCGGCTGGTTTTGACCAACGGAATACCTGGGTAGCAGATCGGATTTTACCAAAAGGTTCAATTGTGCTGATGGTATTGCCTTTGCCACCCCAACCGTCGCCTTTCCCTTTTTGACCGCTAATCGTTCCCCAGCCGTCTCCTTTTCCTTTTTGACCCGTAATCGTTCCCCAACCGTCGCCTTTTCCTTTTTGACCAGTGATGGTTCCCCAACCATCGCCTTTCCCTTTTTGTCCGGTAATCGTTCCCCAAGCATCTTTAGGGTTTTGTGGGTTTCCAGCCATCATTACGGCTGCGATTAGATAATCATTGAAGCTTTGCTCAAAATTCAGTTTACTTAAGCCATCTTTTTCAGGAAATAAGCTGAGCAAGCTAGCGGTTTTTTCTCCTTTTACTTGTTGGAATTGCCCGTTGAAAAAAAGAGTCGCGGTACTTTTGGCTTTGAGTGTCAGCGTTCCGGTGCTTTTCAGGGCAGCACCTGCACTCAAACTTTTGGAAGAATAGCCTGGTGCCTGGTAGGCAATTTTACCTTGCGCGGCCATCACAATAATGGGATTTTCATCCTGGGCGAACCCGGACAATGAAAGACCCAAGGCAAAAATGGTCAAGATGAGATATTTGAACATACCTGGAGGTGTTTGAAGATCAAAATTGGAAAAACCCTGATTCCGATCCACGGTGATGAGATGTTTGGTTTTTGGTCAAGCTTACAAAAAATTGGCCCAGCGTTGCAATTTGCCGTCAGTCCCAAGTACAAACAAGATGCTTTTGTACACCATGATCTGCCCTTGGGGTGTCTCCACGTCGCGCTCAGGCTGTCCATACGCACTGACAATACTGCTGCGTACATCGCCAAGGCCAATGTTGCGTGCGGTTTTCCCTGGGTAGTTTGGGCTGGTGATGTGTACGTAGGTGCGCTCGTCGCTGCGGGTATTTTGGCTTATAAACAGTAGCGAAGACTTGCCTATCTGAGGATTTTGCAAAAAACGCAGTTTGCTGCTGATGTCCACCGTTCTTTTGTTGTCGAAAGACGGGTCTTTGCTGATGTCTGCTAGGCTCAAGCTGTCGATGCGTTCGATTTTTGCCAGGGTCATTGGCGGCGCGGCGGCGGCAGCTGGGGCTTGTTTGAGCAAGATACGGGAATTGATCTTGGCGGCAGCGCTGCCGGCAGTTTCTGCGGCTTTAAAAAAAGCTTTGGCCTTATCGGCGCTGTTGCTGCGGGCTTCGATGATGCCCATCAGTACATCAATGTCCGTATTGGTCTTGGGGTACCCCCCTACTTTGGCGGCCTGTCGGGCTTCCACATTGGCATAAAAGCGGGCGCGGTTGAGGTCGCCCAACAAGGCATAAGCATTGGCCTTGTTGAGGTAAGCAGGAGCATAATTGGGGTCCAGACTAATGGCTGCGTCAAAATGCAAAATGGCTTGTCGGAGCAATTGATCACGGGCATTGGCCAAGCCGTCGCCTTTGGCCGCAGAGCTCTCCAGGTCGAGTTCAATCGGGTAATGGTATTTCAGTTCATTGGGTTTGAAGTACTGGAGGGCATCCAGGCAGGCGGTTACCCCCAGGTTGTTGTAGATTTCCCGGCTTTGGTACTCCATCAAAATATAGCGGTAGTATTCGTAAGCTTCGGTATACTTGCCGATGGCCGTCAAAATATTGGCCATGTCATATGCTTCAGTCAGGCGGGCCAGTTTTTCGGCAGAACGGCGGCTGAGTGCTTGTCGATCACTCAGGCTGGGATAACCCTGGATGTCGTTTTTCAAGCCATAAGCCTTGTACAAACTCTGGATGATTTCGGGGCCTTTTTGAAACATCCCGTATCCAGCAGAATAGGCCAAAAAGCCTCCCAAATAATCGGCTTCGGTTTCATTGGATGCATCGTCAGCGAGATTGTCCAATTGAATGCCAATTTTTAAATCCTTATAATCGGCAGCAAATCCGGTTCGCCAGGCGTGTTTTTCGTAATAATGGGTGAGTTCATGTCCCAATAAGAATGCGATGGCCGCATCGGCATTGCTGCCCAGGCTGTTGCACACGCTGAGGGCTTTTTCTTCAATTACAATCGACAACTGGTCATAATCGATTCCAGCAACCCGGCGTTCTTCTGGGCTGATGCTGAAACTGGGTACTGGGTAGCGGAAGTCGCCGCGTGCTTGTACCAGGCGATTGTAAATGCCCACTACTTTTTTGTATTGAACGCTGTCTATTTTTTTCCCACTGCTGGAAATGCTTGCGCCTGGTTTTCTCACCAGAGGCAAAGTACCAAAGCTGCGTTCCTGGGCTGAGGCGGAATAGGCCAACACATAGAATAAGGCAAAACAAATAAGTTTTCTCATCATGATTATTTCATTTTCTCTAATGCTATTCGAAGCTTGTCGAGCAGTTGTTCAGCTAATAAGTTTACGTTGGTACTAGAGCCTTCCACCATGAAAGTCTCCAGTTCTTTTTCTTGATCACTTTTGTACAAGTAAGCGGTTACTTTCACCGCAGTTCCGGTTACTTCGTATTCTCCTCTGACGAAATAGTGCAAACCCGCCGCATCATCCGTGGCATAGTAGGCGTAAGGCAGTTCTGGATTGGAAAGCATCGTCTCCAATTGCTGGTTGACTTCGTCTTTAAACTTGAGGGGATCCAGGCGTTTTTTGTTGGAAAAATCGGAACGCGTAAAAATCTTTTTAGCCAGTGGCAGTTTGAAGGGTGTGCCATTTTTGATCAAGCCAATGCTAAAATCTTCCATCCCGATGAGTTTGGGCTCCTGAACTTTATTGAGTGCCGCAGCCAGCTTGGGTACATCGTCGCGTACTTCCTGGAATAACTTACCAACATCGATGTAATTGTCTTTGTTTGCAGCTGCCACTTTGGGCATGTTGTTCAGCAGGCTGTAGGTGAGTAATCCATGCCCAAACCGTGGGTCTTCATAGCTCAATTTATCCGCTGCGCTACCTGCGAGTACAAAAAAACCGGAGCGGTCTTTCATGCGCTCCAATGCCCGGCGCTGATCGGTATTCAGGGTATTTCCTTTTGCTCCTGCATCCAGTTTTTTGACCACTTCTCCAGAGTTGCAGGCATCCAGGATGAGGATGCGCTTGCGGGCTTTTACTTCAAGAATCCAGGCTTGCAGCGAATCTTGAGCAATGGCCAGCTGGCGGTTGGTGGGCACCGAGAGGTCAAAGCTTTCATTGTCTGGGCTAAGGCAGTAAAATTGGCTATTGGGATCATTTTCTGGCCAGGTGGTGCCGTGCCCGGAAAAATAAACCAGTAATACGTCTTTGGGTTGTGCTTTGGTGGCAAAATCGAGGAGTGCGGCACGAATGGCGGTTCTGCTTGGTCGAGTATTGCCTTTGGCGGTTGAGAGTAGCTTTATCTGCATGCGCATGCCAAAAAGCCCCGCTCCCGAAACCTGAAGCATTTCTTTGTAAGCTGCAGCATCCAGGTCAGGATATTTCAGATCCAGGGTAGTGCCTTTGTAGTCTGAAGTGCCCACAACCAGTGCATAAAGGGTACTTGCAATTGCCAGGTCGGACTTATCGTTGAGCGAAATAGTACTTGGTTTGGCAGGTTTGTCTTTTCCTTTTGAACCACCAGGAACGTATACCAGTGTATCGGGCGGACTGGGCAGCCATCCTTCTTTGTTGTAATAAATAAAGGACAAGCGGTTTGTTTCGCCTGCAATGAAATAATCGGCGTACTGTTTCAAATCGACCATAAAACTGGCCTTGCGTTGAGGGTTGACATCTGCTTCAATTTCTATGTGCTCATCCAGTCGCATACTGACCCGTCCGATGCCTCCACTACGCGGGCTGAGTTGTATGTCAACGTGGTCATCGATAAGTTTGGTGCTCCGTACCTCAGGGTAAAGTGCCAATGCCTGATTGTCGAGGTCGGCTACCTTCCGGAGCGTCCCGCTCGAAAGATTCATGATTTTGCTGAGCAATCCGGGTTCGTAATAGCGGTCTTTCAATTGATCCAGGGCAATGATTTCCAGGTCAGCCACATAATACAATCTTTCCATGGCTCCGGGTGAGGCATCAAATAAGCCCTCAGGCGTAGTGATCAACCAATCTTCCGCGCCGATGGACATGAGAGTGGCCAGCTCTACTCCAGTTTTAAGGTTCCAGATTTTGGAGGTATTGTCGCTGCTGCCAGAAATCAGGTATTGGCCATTGGGAGAGGTGGCCAGAGAGCGGATGGTGCTAAAATGCCCGTTGAATTCCCGCAGTAGTTTTCCAGTGAGATCATACTGTCTGATCACATTGGACGTAAATCCTGCCAAAATACTTTTGTTGTCCGGGCTAAAAGCCAAACTGGTCACCATTGGAAAGTTTACTTCGTCAGATGTGGAGCCGATGTGGAATATTTCCTTTGCGGTTTGGCTGTTGTAGACACTCAAGCCATATTTTTCATTGCTTGCCACGTATTTTCCATCGGCAGAAAATACGGCTTGATCTGAAGAAGTGCCAAAGGTGCGAATTGTGGAAAAATCGCTCAGGCGGTACAGGGTTGCGGGAAAGCCCTTGTCTTCATTGGGTTGTTCTTCCGCTTTGGGATCGTATAAATAGCCCCCCAAACTTGGCGACCATGGCCGGTTTCTTGCGATCAAGCAGGCAGTACCATCTGAAGAAAAGGCAAGACTTGTGGCATGGTTGGCGGGTAATTGCCATTCCTTGGCCTGTTCCCATTCTTTTTTACCATCGAAGTAACGCCACAACTGGATGCCTCCTTCAAAATCACTGATCAGGGAGGAAGCTCCATCTGCGCTTACGGCCAGTGCGGGATGGCTGCTGCTGCGCAGATTGGAGATTTCCGACAGGGATTCTTCATAGATGTTGTAGTCATAAAACTGTCTACCAGATTTACCGATCAACAAATTTGGGGCATTGGGAGTAAAGGCTACTGGCGTATTGAATTCAATTTCTTCAGAAAAAAAATGCTTCAATTCGTTTTCATTGAGGCCATCATCAACAGTCGAACCCTCCCTGGTAAACCCAATGACATCTGCGGTCAAGGCATCCCAAAGCCTGAGATGCACGGCTTGTCCTCCCGTGGCAATAAACAACGAATCGTCTTGTTCAAAGGGGGAAAAACCTACGCTGGTAACGGGTGAAGAATCATTGGCATATTCGGTAATCAACCTCCCTTCCAAATCGCACAAAAGGGCGCCCTTGTTGAGAGGGGCAAGCAGTATCCCTTCGCCATCGGGCGTAAAAATCAATTCGTTGACCTTGTCCAGCCTAAAAGACCTCAGGGCTTTGCCATTGCTGTCCCACAAATTCACGACATCATCATCGGGGCCTGCGGTAGCCAGCAAATCTCCACCAGGAGACACCGCTACACTGCGTACGATGGTATTGTGAGGGCCCATTTTTTTGAGTACCGTACCTTCCGTCCAATTCCAAAGCAAGGCCATTTTATCTTCTCCGCCAGAAAGAATGCGACTGCCATCTGGAGTAAATTCGATGGCCAGAACAGGTTTAGCTCCATGTCCATTCAAGGTTTTGAGCAGGGTTCCATTCAAGGAATACACCCGAATAAGTCCGGCTTCATCCGCAGAAGCCAGGTATTTGCCATCTCTGGAGCAGGCCACTTCACTGATGGGGGCCTCGCCACCGGGAAAGTTGCGAATTGGGTTTCCTTTCAGATCCAGCAAGGTTAAACCTCCTCCGCCATCACCGATCAAAATCTGTTGGTTGCCTGAAGCAAAACAGGCGTCAGCAATGTTCAAATCTTTAAAAACACCCAGTTGCTTGCCTTGATTGTCCCAAAGGTGCAAAGCCCAAATTCCTGTTTCGAGGGTTAACATGTATTTTCCATCAGCAGAAATCTCTGCGTCAATGAGGTCATTCTGGTGTCCTTCCAGTATTTTCAACAAGTTGCCATCGGAAGACCAGAGTAATGCCGTATTGTCCAGGTATCCAGCACAAGTCAGTACATACTTTCCGTCAGGGGAGGCAGCCAAAGCTCGAACGTAAGCCGCATGGCTCATGGGAGGCATCAGTTGCGGCTTTTGGGCAAACAGCCAGGAACTGCATTGAAGCGTAAAGAGGGCTAGAAAAGTGATTTTTCTCATAGTGTTTTTATTGGTTTCAGGTGCGGAGCATTCAATAAAACTTTCCTTCTATATAATTGCACAGCATGCAGAAATAGTTTCCAGTTGATTAAAAATCAGAGAAAAATTAAAGCAAAAAAATCAATGCATCAAGATTCTCTTAGTAGTGGGGCAAAAATAAGTGTTCATTTTCTTTGAGCCAAAGGATTAGATAAGGCACTTAAAGTGAATCGTTTGCTCATCTAATCCTTTGGCAAAATGAAATACTTATTTTTTTGTCGCCCGTTATTTTTCTTTCATGAATTCGATGCCCTCCCAATCTTCGGGGGTTCCAGAAGTGCTGTATCCTTTTGCTTTCTCTAAAAACCACTGGGCGGTTAAGTCCTTTGGGTTGATGGAGATTACCTGGTTTAAATCATCGATGGTTTGATCAAAGGATTTTTGAAAATAAGCCAATAATCCTTGATCAAAAACCTCCAGGGTTTCTTTTTTGTACTCAAATGATGTGGCGGAATCCCCGTCGATGCATTCGTAGATGTCGGTAAAAATTTTCTTCCCCTTCACCTGTACTTTACCCAAATGGCGGAAGTTGAACGCCGATTTGCGCTCAAGCATCTCCAGGGAATATTCACTGAGCAGAATGCGCGTTCCATAAAATTTGGTCAGGCCTTCCATGCGCGAAGCGGTGTTCACTGTATCCGAAATCGTAGCGGCATCCATGCGTTTTTGATCGCCAATGATGCCCATGATGAGTGAACCCGTGTGCAGGCCAATCCCCACTTCTATTTTCTTTCGGCCCTTGCTCAGGCGTAGTTCGTTGTACTGATCCAACTCTTTTTGGATGGCAATTGCCGCGCGCAAGGCATCATCGGGCAACCCTGTGAAAATGGCCATAATGCCATCGCCGAGGTATTGATTGACGAAGCCCCGGTGTTGCTGCACCAAAGGGCCGATGCGCTGATTGTAGGCTGCCACAAATTTGAAGTTTTCTTCCGGGCTCATGGATTCCGACAAACTTGTGTAATCGCGGATATCGGCAAAGAGCACCGTCACGATCTGTTCCACGTGATCGCCCAAGCGTACGCCAACGATGCTTTCATACCCAAGTGCCCGAATGAACTCATTGGGTACAAATCGATTAGAGGCTTGGTTGATTTTATGCAGGTTGAGGTGAGTACTGAGTCTGGCCAAAAATTCGTCTTTGGAAAAGGGCTTGGCGATGTAATCATTTGCCCCAGTATTGAGTCCGGTGATGAGATCAGAAACCTGGTTTTTGGCGGTGATCATCAGTACCGGAAGTTCACTGGGCAGGTATTTTTCCCGGATTTTTTGGCAAACTTCGTATCCCGACATGCGGGGCATCATTACGTCCAACAATACCAGATCAATTGAATCGTCCTGGTTGATGGCCTGCAAGGCCTCTTCGCCACTCAGTACCTGGGTTAGGCGATAGACCTTTTTATCTAGAAAGTTTTTCAGCACCTGTTGATTGACTACCTCATCGTCGACCACTAAAATGTGTACCTTTTCGGTATCGGAATGGGTGGTGTCATTGGCAGTTGACCCACTTGGGTCAATGCCATTGAAAGTGATTTCCCAGGTGTTGATACCCGCTAAAGGCGTCAACTCCTGATGTTGTGCTGCAACTTCAGGAGCAACCCCATCCGTAGATGCGATGGGCAGGGAAAAGAAAAAAGTAGAGCCTTTGCCCGGTTCTGACTTCAACCAGATTTTCCCACCGTGCAATTCGACCAGGCTTTTGGACACCGCCAATCCCAGACCCGTACCTGCAAAACTGCGGGCAATGGAGCCATCGCCTTGTTCGAATTCTTTAAAAATAAGCTCCTGTTTCTCTTTGGGGATGCCTATACCGGTATCTTCTACGGAAAGCACAATAAGTTCATGTTCCAATTCTGCATTTACGGCGATGAAACCCGTTTCTGTAAACTTGAGGGCATTGCCGAGCAGGTTGTACAAAATCTGCTGCAAGCGGTTTTCGTCGGCCAGTGCTGCCGGAAATTCTTTGGGGATCGAGTTGCGGATGCTGAATTTTTTACCTTTCACCAGCGGAGATAAAGTACGCAGTACCACATCGGTCAGGGCATACAGGTTTACCGGTTTGAGAGCCAATTCAATTTCCTGATTTTTCAATTTTGAAAAATCCAGAATGTCGTTGACTAAACTGTTTAGCCTGCGGCTGGAAGAAATGATCATGCTCAAATCTTCTTGCTGCTCGCTGTCCTGCACCCTTTCGATTAAGGACTCTGACAGGCCGATGATGCCTTGCAAAGGGGTGCGCAATTCGTGGGAAGTATTGGCCAAAAACTGATCTTTGAGCACGTCCACCTTGCGCAATTGTTCATTGACTTTTTGCTCCTGCTCGGTTTTTTGGCGTTCCAGTAGCAATTGCTGGGTTTGTCGCTGTTGTTCTTTTCTCCACAACCAATATAAAATTCCACCGAGCAATGCGGTGTAAATGAGGCACATCCACCAGGTTTTCCACCAGGGTGGACGGATGCTAAAGGAATAAGTCTGTTCATCGCTCCAAACACCGGTGCTGCTTCTAGCTTTGGCACGAAAGGTATATTCGCCAGAAGGCAGGTTACCGTAAGGTGCTTCGTTTTTTGTGCTGAGCGAACTCCAGGAGGCATCAAATCCTTCTAACTTGTACTGGTATTTTACTTTTTCTGGTTGTTGATGAGTAACACCTACAAAAGAGAAGCTGAGGTTGTTGTTGTTGTGCTTTAAACTGAGGTTTTGAGGCAAGTTATTCCAGGCAGATAAGCCCGAAAAATGAAAATCACCCACTCTTACCCCATTGCCCAATACAAAAGAACTGTCTTGCTGGTGCAAAAGATCCGGCCAGGAGATGTTTTCATTGTACAGCGAAATGCCCATCAGGCTCAGGTACGGCTTGGAATTGCGGATACGCTCTCCGTTTGGATGATACACGGTGAGTCGATCATTGGCCCCAATGTAGATGTCGCCATTTTTGGCTTCAACCATACTATTGCGCCAACAACCAATGCCGAGAAAACCGTCCTCGTAGCTGTAGTTTTTAAAGAGTACGGTGGAAGGCGTTAGCTTAAAAACAGGTTGGGTGGAAATAGCGGTTTGGGTCGCTTTCGACATTTTGGACAACCCGAAGCGAGTGCCAATCCATATGTTTCCTTTGCGGTCTTGCAAAAGAGAAAGCACAGCATCGTTGCCCAAGCCTTCTTTTTCGGTAAAATGGGTAAAATACTGCCCGTCGAATCGGTTTAAGCCTCCGCCTAAAGTGCCAAACCAGAGGTTGCCTTTTTTGTCCTGGATGATGGACGCTACATCTTTGTGACTTAGCCCATTTTCCGGGAGAAAGTGGGTAAAGTATTGACCATCGAATTGGGTCACCCCACCACCATCCGTACCAAACCAGAGGTTGCCTTTCGTGTCTTCCAGTATAGAAAAGACGGTGTTGCTGCTCAAGCCTTCTTTTTCCGAAAAATGAGTAAAATATTGGCCATTGTATTTGGTTACCCCACCATCTCTTGTTCCAAACCAGAGGTTGCCTTTGTTATCTTCTATTATGGATAAAACTTGATTGCTGCTTAATCCATTTTCATCTGAAAAATGGGTGAAATTTTTTCCATCAAATTTAAATGCCCCATTGCCATTGGTGCCAAACCACAAGCTCCCGGATTTATCTTGAAGTATGGAGTAAATGAAATTATCACTTAAGCCAACGGTATCGTTGTAATGATAAAAAAAGTGATTGTCAAATTTGGAGACTCCCCCACCAGATGTTCCGAACCACAAGACGTTTTTGCGGTCTTTGATTGTACTAAAAACTTCACTATTGCTTAAACCTTCCCGTTCAGTGAGGTGAGTAAAGATATTGCCATTGTATCTGCTTACGCCGCCACCATCTGTGCCCAGCCAGGTATTTCCCCCTTTATCTTCAAATATGCACCGAATTCCATTGACATTCAATCCTTCTTCCGTAGTAAAATGGGTTAGGTTTTTTCCATCGTACTTGATGGCACCATTTTCTAATGTACCAAACCAAATGTTGTCATCTTTTCCAACAGACGCACACGAAATAGGGGTACGCATGATGTTTTTTCGACTGGCAAAATGGTAAAAATTTTTTCCATCATACATTACGCTTCCAAGCTTGGTGCCTAGCCAAATTTTACCATTCTTATCTTCGGCAATCGAGGAAACCTCCTGTAACAATGAATCTTCTTGGGGGCTAAATTGTAAAAATGAAGTCCCATCAAATTTGATTATTCCCCCGTTGAAGGTACCCAACCATAAATTGTCTTTGCGGTCACTATAAATACACAATATTTGATCACTTGCCAAACCTTGTTTTGAGCCATAATGTATGAACTGTTTATCGTTGAACATCGCGACACCATTGTCATTGCTTCCAATCCATAAATTGCCTTTGCTGTCTTCAGCTAAGCAAGAAATGGTGTTGCTCATCAGTCCCCCCTCTTGAGAATAATGCTCGAATGTTTCCCCATCGTATTTTGTCAGTCCCCCGCCATCCGTTCCAAACCACAAGTTTTCATTTTTATCTTCCAGCATACAAATGATAGAGTTGCTGCTCAAACCCTCTTTTTCTGTAAAATGTGTGAAGTATTTTCCATCATATTTTGTTACCCCACCACCAAAACTCCCAAACCATAAGTTGCCTTTCGAATCCTGCGTAATGCAATTGATTACATTGTGCTTCAGCCCTTGCAATTTTCCGAATACACTAAAATTGAATGGATTTTGGTCTTTGCTTCCCCTATCCTTGGCCAAAACTACCTCTGGTATCCCTACTGGTACTTTAATGCCTTTGGCCGTGAAAAATTTAGGTTTGGCAAAGCCCCCGTTGCCCGGGCGGTTTTTGATCAAGGCAACTTCGTTGACTGGAATTGATTGTAGCTGACCCGCAGGAAAGACATTGAGGTCGGTTGGAATGGCCTTGGGAGTGCCTGCTTTGACAATGGAACTCGCAGAAATGTTGACTTTTACTTTTTTTGGACTTTTTACAGAATCCTTGGGCACTACATAAGGCATTGCCTTTACCCGGGTAAGGATGTGCACATTGGATTGCTCGTCGCTGTTTTGCAGGGTACAGCCCAGTACCCAAAACAGGACAATAATACCCCCATACAGCTGTATGTTTCTAATTTTTTCTTGCACAATGGGAGAATTTGAAAGGTCTGAGAGCATGCTCTAAAGATCCTAAGCAAAGCTATTCATTTTTCGTTGACCAGCAATACATCAAAAAGGGCTTTTGACGCACAATTAAGGTTCTTTTCCCTAAAACTGAAAATAAATAAACGGCACCACATCTGCGCTCGCCGTTTGTATCACCAGCCAAACCACCAGTGCCAGCACCAATGACTTTACGGGCACCGGGCTGCGTTCGAAGAGTTTATCCCAAAAAGCGTACCAGCGTTCGGGCAAAAAATGCAGCACATACCCGAGTACAATCAAAAAAAGTACGGGTTTGTAGCCATCCCACAACTGCCCCCACAGCTCGCCATGAAAGGACGAACCAATCTGGGTCAGCACCATTGAGGTGGTCTCCAGTGGCGTGTTGGGATTATTGAGCGCCCCTGAGCGGAACAGTATCCAACAGAAAGTCACGAAGTGAAAAGTCAAAAACGTACCCACCCATGCGCCCAGAATCTGGCGATTGCTCAATACATCAACCGCAGTTGCAACCAGGGTTAACAATAAGGCCAAACTAAAAAAGATCAAATTACTCAGCGATAAAGTGGTGATTTGTTCGGGCGTGATTCCACCGGAAGCCGCCATCGATTGCAAAACACCCTGCAAGGCCAACTGCACAACAAATACAATGATGAAAGCCCGCATGCCCGGATTGCCCCAGAAGCGGTTTTTGACCGATAGTGCCCGATCAATGGCCAAGGCAATCCCATGCAGCGCACCCCAGGCAATGAATACCCAACTCGCGCCGTGCCATAGCCCGCCCAAAATCATGGTGATCATGAGGTTGATGTACGTAAAAAACTTGCCTTTGCGGTTGCCACCCAAGGAAATGTACAAATAATCGCGCAACCAGCTGGACAGTGAGATGTGCCAGCGCCGCCAAAATTCCTGGATGCTACTGGAACGGTAAGGTGTGTGAAAGTTGTCGGGCAAGGCAAACCCCAACAATAGCGCCAAGCCTATCGCCATATCGGAATAGCCCGAAAAATCACAGTAAATCTGAATCGCATAGCCATAAGTTGCGGTCAGGTTTTCCAGGCCAGAGTACAAATTAGGATTTTCAAAAATCCGATCCACGTAATTGACACTGATGTAATCGGAAATGATGGCTTTTTTGAACAAACCGCCCATGATCAGGATCATTGCCCGCGACATTTGCGCGTTACTCAAACTCGGCTTTTTGCGAATTTGGGGCAAAAAATCGGCAGCCCGTACAATTGGTCCGGCCAGCAATTGAGGAAAAAACGTCACAAAAAATCCAAAATCAAGGAAGCTGCGCAAAAACGAGCGCAGATCTTTCATGCCCGCACTGACGGGTTCAATTTGCCCCCGGTACACATCAATGCTGTAACTGAGGGTTTGAAACACAAAGAAAGAAATGCCCGCTGGCAGGTAAATATTTTGCAAAGCCCATTTGGTGTCAAATGCAGCATTGGCAATTTCGATGAAAAAGTTGGTGTACTTGAAATACACCAGCATGCCCAGGTTGAAGACCAAACTGAGCACTAAAAACAACAGTTTCCCACCTTTGGATGGGGCAATGAAAATGAAATGCCCCAGAAAGAAATCTACCACCGCCGAAAAGATGAGCAGCAGGAAAGGGTAAGAGTACAAAATCCACAAGTTGACCGGGCCACCGGTGCATTTGTAGTAGAAAAACAAGGAAAAAACGGTGGTCAGCAACAAACGCAGGTTGAAACTGCGCAACAAAAGCAGGTAAAAGCTGTAGAAAATAAAGAATAGAATGAAGAACTCCAGGTTGCTAAACAGCAGAGGCCTGGATGCTACATACGTCCACAATCCGGAGAGGTCAGTCCAATTAATCGGCGGCATAGGCTTTCATCAGCGCGCTGTACAACAACTGCGCCTTTACTAAATATCCCTGTTCGGTAAAA
Organism: Haliscomenobacter sp.; assembly: GCF_040403615.1. Taxonomy (NCBI): domain Bacteria; kingdom Pseudomonadati; phylum Bacteroidota; class Saprospiria; order Saprospirales; family Haliscomenobacteraceae; genus Haliscomenobacter; species Haliscomenobacter sp. Next base: position 21,361 of record NZ_JBBAKG010000027.1, read on the forward strand.
TGAATTCCATCGGCTTGCGCAAGTCCTGCCGAGCGCCAGCGGCGCATTGAGCCCAGTCCACCCATGATTTGATGCAAATCCCAGATGGCTACATTTTGTTCTTGCGTTTGCTTGCGCAAGATATCTCGAACCTGCATTCCAATGGTATTGTCTGATGATTTATTTTTCAATACATCCGGGTTGATGGTCACCAGGATCGGAACATTGGGCATTTTGGTCCTCAGCTTTTTCAAAAATGACGCAATTTCTCGCTCCACCTCTCCCATTTTACTGACCGGCAAAAACGATTCGTTGGTCCCCAGGGTGATGATGATCAGATCGGGAAACAACATGGCCGCCTGATCTGCAAAGTTTTCGGCGCGATTGTAGTGGTAGTAGGTCACGCCATTGGCACCAGCCGAACAATACAATACGCCTGGTTGGGTGTTGTTTTCCAGCAAAAAACCAAACAGGGTTGCGCGTTCTTGTTGGGGGTTGCTTCTGAGTCCCTTGATGCGCAAAACCGAGGTCAGGGTATCCAGATTGACCACACTGATGAAGGGCTGTTCGGGATTGGATTTACTGGAAACGACTTTGGCGCCCGCTTCGATAAAGGCATTCAGATCGGGTGCTGGTGGAGGCGTTTGTCGGGGAACGACCCGGTTGGAAGCCGGAACCTTGAGGTAGTCTCCGGGGTGGATCAAGTTGCTGTTGAGTCCATTCAAGCGCCGCAATTCCGCGATGTTGCAATGGTAACGCCGGGAAATGCTGTACAAAGACTCTCCTGAACGTACCTTGTGCCGACTCGTTCCAGGGTTGAGCAAGGGCTTGCTCACCACACTGGCCGTAATGACTTTGGCGGCTGGTATTTTAGGAGGGCGGGGTTCTTTTCGACCCGTTTCAACCAGCATATCAAAAATTTGTGGGCCTTTCTCGTGAAAAATGGTCACCGAATTGAAACGTTGATCCAGTCCATAAAGGTCTTGAGGGAAGATATTGATTTCAAAATCTTCGTAATACGTGCGAATGCCCATCGCGCTGATGCCAATCGGGATTTCGGTATTTTGAAAAGTGCTTTTGCGCCCTTGCCAATTGCCCCGGCTGCTCGTTTTGATATCGCGGGCATTGTAACTCCCTGCCTCGCGGTACGGAAAAACCAGTCCTCGACCTGCTTGTCCGAATTCCTCCTGAAAAAAATCGCGCATCCAGCCCGTAAAATAATCCCCCTGGATGTGTGAATCACCGATGTGCAAAATCCGCACTTGCTGGGATTTGCCAGATATCAAGGCATCCAGGCGACTGAAAAAAGGAACCAGTTGTTCTTTGCGTTCGATGGTATTGGCCGCAAAATCGATGAAAGGGTATTTTGCCGGATCGAAGGACGGAGGCTTAGGAATGGTGTCGCTTGGCGCAGGTGCAATACTTTGAGCAACCTGTTGCGCCAGACTTGCCTTCGGGCTTTTGACCCTGGACGTACAGCCTGTTGAAGCCAGAATTAAACTCAAAAAGAGCTTAAAGGGAAGTTGAAACATGACCTGAATGTGAATGGTTCGAGGATGTGCCGGGGTCTCAGGTTCATGGGAGATGGGGTAAAGGTAAGAAAAATTGGGAGGGAGGTGATGGAATTTGTTTTTTTAGGGAACAATTGGGTGGTTTGCTTTGTAAGTGGTTCGCGATTGAGGGCTAAAAGCTTGGAACAATGACTATAATTTATTGGTTTGTTGATTTTTATGACAGATAAATTAACTCATTTAGCAATAAATTTAATCAAATACTTGTTGTTAATAATCTTTAAACGTATATTCGCGTTTATATTTTCATACCACTATGTACTTCGTTGGAAATGAAGTACGGAAACAATTAGATAATGAGCGAGACAACAGAAAAGAAATCACCGTTCTGGAAACGAATTCGTCCAAAGAAAGACGCTGCTACTTCAAAAGAACTGTGGGGTACTCTTGATACAGCCAAGGAAAAAATCAAGAAAATTCAAGAAAATAAAAAAAATAATTCTTCTAATTTAGATCAGACATTTGATGCAATACCTGAATGAACACACCCCCTTCTAGTCCTTTGTTTGAAGTTTGCGACTTTAATGAGGAAAATCTTACCTATGCGTTCAAAAGCAACTGGAATGTTGTTGAAAATATTGATCAGGACAAGCTCCATTTCAAGGTGTTGTATGAATACCTCTGTTTTGCATTGAACATAAAGACCATACTGATCGAAAATCAATATTTCAGTAGATCTTTTGCGAGTGATTTCTCACAAAGCAGTAACATATCTTCAAATCTAAATTCATTTTTGTGTAAAAGAATTCATTTTTTCTCATCAGAATTCCCCCCTCATGATAGTCTATTCAATAAATCCGCTTCTATTTTAAACTCCAATTTGCGGAAAAATTACCAAGGCTTTGCAACAGTTAAACCACTTCAAAAAGCCAAATTTGGCACTATTTTGTTATCTCCGCCCACGCATATTTCTGATCAAGATTCCTGGGTAATTAGAGACTACGATGTGGAATTATTGGGAGAATCGATCAGAATAAAATCCTTAGCATTCCAGGAGCAAGATGGCATAATCAGCGCTTGTGCTACAATTGCTTTATGGACAGCCATTCATATGTTGCATAAGTTGTTTAGGGTTGCAATTCTGGCTCCCAATGTCGTAAACCGCCGTGCTGGTGTGATTGCTAGTGGTCATCAAGATATTGGCTTAAGTTTAAGCCAAATTTGCAGGGTGATAAAAAGAATTGGACTGATAGCATTATTGCACACTTTTAATGAAAATCCAGACACTTCTCTTGACAATAATCTTATCAAAAAAATAATATACGCCTATATTAAAATGAAACTGCCAATATTGGTAGGTCTCAAACTATCTAATTCTGGTCAGCACTTGATTACTATGGTTGGTTTTGAAGAACCAGAAATGGATACTATTTCTTTAAAAAAGAAAAAAGAAGGTCAGCTCCACACGTATAGCGATTTAGTTTCCACTTATTATGCACACGATGATCAAACTGGCCCATTCACTAAATTAATTTTTTTGGATGACGAAGGGAATGTCAAAATTTTGCGTTGGGAAAAAAGAACAGAACCAAAAAGCTTCTACCATGGAGTAATTTCAAATATCATTGTGCCGATTCATAAAGATATTCGAATTTCTTTTGAAGACATTTATGTACAAATATCGGAAGTTTTTGAAGAAGTATTACAAAAATTATCAGATCCTGATGAACATCCAGGTTCAGATCCTGATCTAGACATCGTTTGGGACATCTACCTTATTCAAGCAAATGATTACAAAGGTCAATTACAGAAACGGGGGTCCGGTTATTCCTCTAAACAACGAATAAGCTTAATCAATACGTTTTTGCCCCCATACATCTGGATAGCCAGGGGTAGTTCTGAGGGAGTACCATTTATTGAGTTCGTTTTTGACGCCACTGCCTCTAAAGTTAATTCACAAAATTACTGTTTGAAAGCTCTGTTCCTCAATAAAGGTTTTTCAAATTATTTGAAGAAAATTCTTTACCCCAAAAAAGACAACGCTATTCTTAATCAAGCAATGTTGAACAAGTTTTTTGAAAAATCTAACGCTGATCAATCAAACCTTTGGCATCAAATTATAGCTTCTTACGCGAGTTCAGACTTACTTCCAATTAATGTACAAATCGAAATAAAGAAGCCTAAATATCCGCTGGGAGAAGAGAAAAGAATACCTGAAGGAATTGCATCCGGTTTTAGTTGCTATGAAAAATGGAAGCAGGACATTGGAAATGGTCTGACTATAAAATCATTTCGATTGATTAGCAAAGAAATTAATAATCTCTGCAAAAAAAATAACTTGAATGAAGAAAGGAATTCTATTACACTTATATCCAGCGAATACGAAAGACTTGAAAGAGATCTTTTGAATGGAATTATTAAATACGTAGAATCTAATACAATTTATAATTCCATTTATTATAGATTACTTCAATTAATTGCCGAATTAGAAGACCTTAAGCTTGATTGTCTTGATTAGACTTATGATTAAAAAACCAACACCTTAAGCACCCCCGTCTTTTGCCCATCCTGCACCACTCCAAAAACCATACCTTTTGCATTCGATTGCACCTTGATTTCTCCATCATTCAGGTGAGTAAACTTTGCGTTCACTTGTCGCCCCTGAGCATCATACAAACGCACAGAAGGTTGATTCAACGCATGTCGAATCACGAAAGTACCATCCAATGTAGGATTGGGGTACACCGAGACCTCCGCAGACAGTTCAATGTTTTGAGCACTAGTTGTGGTAGCGGAAAATACGCACTCTTTTAGTGCCTTATACTTCGGTGCCTGGGTTTGTGCCATGTAATCCTTCAAGCCCCAACTCCCCCATTTGGAAGGCAGGCCATGCGAGGAAAAAAAGCAAAACAAATCTCCTTTGACGGTATTGTACCAATATTGGCTGTATGTACAGTACAACTCTTGCAGCCCCGCGTCTCGGTTGGCTGCGATCAGTTTATTGGTCAGCGCGTCGTTGTTGACATTGTTGCCTGTAGCCACTACGTGTGAGCCCCCTTCGTAGACCAACAACTTTAGCCCGTACTTGTCGGCCATTGCTTTTTGTGCATTCATCCAGGCATAGGATTCGGGAAGGGAAGCTTTGATGCGCGCTACAATTTGAGCCACACTGATGCTGTTGACAACGTTTTCGGTAACCAATTGATCGGGCACACTGCCTCCAAAGTAAGGCGCAATGGCGATGGCATCCGCCTTCACTCGTTTGGGATTGTACAAAGGATCGTTGAAATACGTGAGGAGTTCATTAGTGATCCAATCATTCACAGCAAAACAAGGGATCAATTTAACCAACCTGGAGCTGTTTTGACCAAAAACGGTTTCAAAATGGTAAAACAAGTCAGCCGAACGTTTGGCGGTGTATTTCCAGGCACGCCCCCAGGGTTCGCCGCTATAGCCAAGCGCCAGCCCCGCGCTGCCCGCATAGGCATGTTGGAAAAAAATGCCGTTCCATACCTCGTTGCTGTATTCCAGGTATATTTTCAGGTTGGGATTGAGTTTTTCTTTGAGCAAAAGGGCCAGTTGCCGGATGTATTCATCGTTGGCTTGATGCGGAATGTTGATCCAGGCGTTTTTATTGGTCTTGTTGCACAATTCAATGACGTATTCCCAGGCTACCCCGCTGTTTTTGGTTTGGGTATAATGACTCAAGGGGGTGCGATCAGCCCAGGTTTTCACCTCCGAGCCATTGGTGCGCAGCCAATCCATGAAGCGGATGGTTTGAAAGTCTTTGACAAAATCGAGAAATTCAGTGGTGAAAGTCTGATTTTGCCAGGTATTGACGTATTGGGGATAGATGAATTTTACATCTTTGATGGGGTTGTTGCGTAGCGAAACTTCAATCTCCAGAACGACTCCGCCATTGGCAGCATTCACGCTTACGAGCGTATCCACTGGACATTGGAAGGTGCCATTTGCAGCACCCCATAACCTCACCCTTCCGGCACCAGCCACCATCAAGCGGTATTTGCCACTCGGGTAATATCCTTGCAAATCCCAAAGCAGTAACGCTCTTACGGCCTGTGGAGCTTGAGTGCCATTGCTGTACGGAATTTCCTGTGGGAATCCATTGGCTTGGAGGGGGATGGAAACCCCACTGTCCCAAGGTGCTCCATCACGGGCTTCGTGCACTGTCCATTCGCGGGCCTGCTTGAACGCATCGGTGAAGACCAACTCAGTAGACCAGTCTACTACTCCGCTGAGGTTGATTCCAGCAGGCTTTTGGGCTTGAGAAAACGGTGAAGCACATACCCAAAAAAGGAGATAGACGAGATGCTTGTAGCTGTTCATTGGACGAAAATTTAGTTTTTATTGCCCTTTCTCAACCAAATCACGTACCCTGTAAACGCCATGATCGCCAGACCCAAACTGCCCAGTCCATAAATCAGTTGACTGATCCAGCCACCGTATTTCCCGAAGTGGATCTGCTCGATGCTGGCTTCCAGGTTGGCTTCCAATTCCGCGTCCTCTTTGTGTTTTACCTCAAGGAGTTTTCCGTTGCTGGAATCGAATGAAACCTCGGTATTGAATTTACCCAAAATGCGTTTGCTTTCGGGGCGAGAACCGCGAATGGCAATGGGGTCTTGTGGTTCGCGGGGCATGGCCACAAACTGTGGCACAAAATTAGGGACTTCAGTGCTGGCCTTTTGAATCAAGGTTTCCAGTGTATAAGCTTCAATTGAAGCAGTTGCTTTTGTTTCTGGAGCCATAACTGGCGCCTTAGGTTGACGGCGTTCTCCTTCCTCTTCGCCAAACAGTCTTTCTACTTTTTCCCAGTGCATAAAAGTCCCGGTTCCGCCCATAACCAGCAAGAAGAGGAAGATGCTAACGCCCGTCAATTTGTGCAAATCGGCATTGTAGATGTAGGTGTTGGTCTTGCGTACACCCACTTTGTATACTCCAAACAACGAACGGCGGTAATACCACAATCCGGTCAGTACCAAACCAATGAAGCACAACCCAACAATGAACAAAATGAAATGCCCCCAAGGGCCAATGGTCAGGTGTTCGTGGATCATGAGGATCTGGCGGTGCAGGGTTTTCTCTCGTTCGCGGCTGCCCAAAATGGCACCTGTGTATGGATTTTGGTGCACCAAAAGCCGCTTTTTACCCTCAGAAATATCCGCTACTGTGGCCCAATTGGGATGTTGGGTTTGCAGCAATAGGCCACCTATTTTGGCAGTGGGGAATTCTTTTTTCACCACATTCAGCAATGAATCTGCACTAAGGCGTTCTCCAGCAGGAGCAACTTGAGTCAAGCCAGGATTGAACATTCGATCCAAAGACTCATCGTACAATAGTATGATTCCGGTTAAGCTCAACATCAGCAAAAACAAACCGCTGATTAATCCAAACCATTTGTGGAGGGTGTAGACATTTTTGTCTGAAAATAGCTGCAACATAGTAGAGTATCTTTGCAACAATAATACTCAAAAAATGGAGTGCAGCAAAGTATTTTGGTCTGTTCATCGATTTGAATTTGAATTGAAATGGGACAAATTTGGAAGATAATGTCAATTGATTACTGACCATTGACAGCATAAATTTTCTTTTGCATCTTTGTGAGCGTAAATCCCGCGTTTGCAAATACCCCAAATATGCGCCAGTTTTTTCAATTGACCCTCTTTTGCCTGCTGTTGCCCTTGATTACAAAAGGCCAAGGCCAACGCGCTGCTCCAATTGGAGCTTTAATTGTCAGTGTGGATACTCCTTATCTTCGCCGGGGAATCGTTTTTGAATACAATGCGGATTTTATCCGTTTCAAACCGCTTGGCACGGGAAAAGACACCACACTGCAATTTGACGTTACCAAATTAAAAAGTTTTACGCTGTTAAAAGAACAAATCCAATTTGAAGTATGGCCTTTGGCGGAGAATCAATCCAAGATCGTACGCATTCAAAATAAATTTGGATCGGTAAAATTGGCAAAAACGATCAGCGATCCTCCAGCACTGTTCATCCGAGAAGATACTTTAAGTCCGGTATTATTGGATCAAAACAATTACAGATCAATTCTCGAAAAGTTATCAGCAAGTAGTGTGTACTCTAAAGATTTTCTCTCCCAGGTGCTTTTAAAAAGCAACAGCATCGATCGATACCTTGGCCATGTTGCAAAAAACTCAACAAAAACCTTTTCTCATTTAAAAACAGGCATAACCGTAGGGTACAACAACCATGGTGTCAATTTAAATAAAATCATGGGGAGCAGCTTTGCGGGTGAAGCCAATAAAGCTTATGGTCAACGTTTTCAATTGGGAGCGTGGACGGAGATCCCTTTTGGTACTACCAACAACTTTTCTTTGTGGACTTCGCTGGCATTGTTTTCAGATGATCAGGCTTTCACCTCAGGATCAAATCTAGCGGGAATCCGATCGGGCTTGTCGATAAAATCATCTTACCTAGAACTCCCCCTGCTGGCCACAGCACAACTGCCCCCAATCAGTGTTCAAAAACACTGGTATACTTTTTTTAGAGGGGGCTTTGTGTTTCGACAGCGCCTGGCTGCTCAAGTTCGGAAATACAGGATTGTCCAGATTCAAGAAGGAATCGATGAATTACAATTCACGCCGGTAGAACTAGGCTATGAGACAGACTTCGGATTAAGTACTGTGCTTGCGCTCAACCATCCACTGTCCCCCAAAACGAGTATCGACATAAGTCTACAGTATCTATATTTCCTGCAAAAAGATCTGTATACCAGTCATCTCCGCCTTGCATTTGGGCTTGGCTTTGGAAAATAATCTAAACTGGACGCCATGAAGGTTAATATTTTATTTCTTCCTTTTTTTACAATCCTGCTGTGTTCAAACTGTGAAAAGGCAATCAACGAGCTTGAGTCCAATCCAATTGTGGAGTTGATGTCCCTACCGGAAGAAACCTCTGAAGGTGTTGAAGTCTCTGCAAAAGTAATTGGAATCGGTAAAGAAGAAGTTCTGGAGCGAGGCGTTGCCTGGCTACCGAGCAATACGATTCCCGCTTATCCCTTAGGTCCCAATGCAAAATTGCCGAATGGGGGAGGCCTTCGAACAGGTGAAAACATCAAATTGCAATTAGATCGATTTCTCTTTCCTGGAAATAAATACTACATCCGGTTTTACGTCAAGACAAAATCGAAGGTCATTTATTCGAATGCGAAGGAGATGGTAAGCAAGGGTGCCAAAATTCAAGAATTTCAAACACATGGTTTTCCCCAGTTGATTGGAGCGGGGATCAATCGTGCTGTTTATTTGACCAAAGGCTCTAAGGTGTATTTTCTTTCTCAAAACAAAAAACTCTTGAAATTTGATACTGAAACCAACCTTTGGTTTGATCTACCAGTTCAAGATTTTTTCGCCATCGCAAGCGATGACCAATATTTTTATTTTTTCAATCCCTCTATACCTTCCACATTGCACTCTTTTGACCCCGAAACATTTGAGGTAAAACCCTTGATCGATAACGTTCCGATTAGCTTGTATGGTCGCTTGTTTAATTTTACGATTTCTGGAGTGATATACATTGGAGCCTACAGTAGCGATGGTTTGAATTTATGGGAATTGAATCCTGCCAAACGCAGTATCAAGAAATTGAATGAACTTCCCTTTTTTGACCCCGATGGAGGAGACCTAAAGGTTCCTTACATCTTCACCATTGGCGACCAGGTATTTGCTCTCCAGACAGTTAAAAGGCAAAATTTGTTCTGGAGCTATAATGTAGCTCAAGACCGGTGGGAAAAAAGGGCCGATTACCCGGGCGAAGGAAGGTATTATTTTTGGCATGGTGCCGTAGACAAGAAAATTTACTGCGGCGGGGGCATGTATGGGGATTACAATTTTTTCACTGTTTTTGCGGGGCCTGATTATTGGAGTTATGATCCTCAAAAAGACCTATGGTCTCACGAAGGATGGCTTCCTATGTCCACTACAACAATTCAGAGTTTTTCCACCAACGATCGTCTTTATTGGGTCTGTTATGATGAACGAGCACCGAATCCTTACACTGCGACAAAAATGTTCAGCTTCAAAAGATAAAGCGCGGGTGATAATAAAAAACCGCCCCTCGCTTGCGCAAAGGGCGGCATCTTTGGGCTAAAGCCCAATCAAGCATTGCATTTATATAACTTTCTATAAACCCTAGGCAATCAATTCTGAATCCAAGACTTCAACTTTACTGTTGCTTTCAGCATTGTTGCCTCCATTCCCTTTGCTGCGGGTAAAAAACAAGCCAATGCGATCGACGATGGAATAAACAGCAGGAATCACCACCAGGGTCAGCAACATGGAGCTGGTCAAACCACCCACCAAGGCCCAGGCCAGGGCGTTTTTCCATTCTGCCCCAGCACCTTTGGCCAATGCGATTGGGAGCATACCTGCTACCATCGCAATGGTGGTCATCAGGATTGGGCGCAGACGGGTACGTCCCGCCAACACCAAGGCTTCCTTGTAAGTATGGCCTTCGGCTTTCATTTGATTGGTAAAATCGACCAGCAAGATGGCGTTTTTGGCCACCAAACCAATCAACATGATCAAACCTACCATGGCAAAAAGATCCATCGTTTGCATGGTCAAGGCCATGGCCAGGAATGCACCCACCATTGCCACCGGAATCGAAAACATCACGACTAAAGGATAAATCCAGTTGTCGTACAAAGCCACCATGATCAAGTACATGAACAAAAGCGCGGCGGCCATGGCGATAAACAAGCTACCAAAACCTTCGGCTTGTTGCTTGAGGTCTCCTTCAAGCGCAATGGTTACTCCTGGAGGAGGTGGATCCAGTGCCATTTTGGCCTGAATATCTGCGCCAATCGTACCCGCAGGTCGTCCCAAAGCGTAGGATTTTACAGTAACCGAGGAGATGCGGTCTTTGCGTTCCAATCTGGAAGGCCCAGTTGATTGGTAAATTTTGGCAAATTGTTCCAGGCGAACCAATTCTCCGCCCTGATTTTTGAAGCCAATCTGAGACACGTCATCGATGTTCTGTTTGTCGAAATCATCAATGCCGATGTTGATGTCGTATTCGTATGCGCCATCGCGGTATTTGGCATTGGTGTTGCCACTGAACGCCGTTTGCATCGTTGCACCGACCGTTTGGATGTTGAGTCCCAACTCGGCCATGCGCTGGCGGTCGATGTCTACTTTGATTTCCGGGTTTCCTTCTTCTACCGAGATTTCGGAGGCCAATGTACCTGGAACACCTTTGAAGATGGCCAGCAATTTGTTGGCATAGTTCATCGCAACATCAAGATCGGTAGCCCCTACTATGAATTGGATCGGTGCTTCATCGGCACCACCCCCTACGAAGCTTACCTGAGCAGTTTCAACTTTCACCCCGGGTAAATCTCTTTCCAGGTCGTTGCGGAGCAATTGTGCGTACTTATCTGCTCTTATATCCCGTTCTTCCTTGGGTACCATCTTTACGTTGATCTCCGCTAGGTAAGGAGTAGCTTGGCCGCCCAATATGCTGGACGTCCGCCCGATGGTGCTGTAAATATCCGTGATCTCCCGTTTTTCCGAGAGGTAATCTTCAATTTTCTTCACGGCTAGGTTCGTTTCTTTCAAGGTGCCATCCTTAGGCAATTCAACCTTGATGATAAATTGACCAGCGTCACTCGGTGAAAAGAAAGCGGTGCCGATGTATCCTCCGGTGATTAAACCGAAAGAGGAAATGAGAATGAAAAAGGCACCCAAAACCACTAAAACACTGCCCCACCATCGACTGATAATCAATTTGAGCAAGCGTGCATATTCATTGGTCATCCAGGCGATAAAACGCTCTACCAGAATAAGCAACATATGCCCCGGATTTTTGGGATTCAATTTGGTAACCTTGGCTACTCGGGAAGCCAACATTGGTGTAATGGTAAAGGATACCAACAAAGACATCAAAGTGGAAATGACCACCACCCAGGCAAACTGCCCCATGATGCTACCCACCAGGCCACCCGCCAAGGTAATCGGAAAGAACACCACCACGTCGACCAAGGTAATCGCGAGAGCGGTAAACCCGATTTCGTTTCGGCCATCAATAGCGGCTTGCCGACGGTTTTTGCCCATCTCCAGGTGTCGATAGATGTTTTCTAAGACCACAATCGAGTCGTCCACCAGGATACCAATCACCAAAGACATGGCCAAAAGCGTCATCAGGTTGAGCGTAAAGCCCAGAACGTACATCCCGATAAAGGTCGTGACCAAGGATGTTGGGATGGCCACCATGACGATCAAGGAGTTGCGTAAACTGTGCAAAAAGACCAGCATCACCAAGGCCACCAAAACAATGGCAAAGGAGATATCGTGCATTACCGCGTCTACGGCATCGCGGGTAAAATTGGTAGAGTCGTTGGCGAGATTGAATTTCACGCCCTGGCGTTCGAAAGTTTTTTCCAGCTCGGCAATTTTTAGTTTCACGCCATCTGAAACCGCCACTGCGTTGGCCTCGGGTTGCTTGAGCAAAGACATAAAAATGGCCGATTTGCCATTCAAGCGCGCGAGTTCAGTGGTTTCTTTCAGGTTATCGGAAATATCCGCTACGTCCTTGAGTTTGATCAAGGTGCCGGTATTGGAGGTTCCAACGGTTACATCTTTGACATCTTCCAGGGAAAGGAACTTACCTGCAAGGCGTACCGTAATTTGTTCCTTTTCAGATTTGATTTTTCCCGTAGGGAATTCGAGGTTGGCAGCTTGTACGGCAAGTACCAGGTTTTGTAACGCCAGACCCTGGTTTTCCAGTTTCTCGCGGTTGACCTGTACTTTGATCTCCCGTTCTTGTCCACCAATCAGGTTAACCTGACCAACGCCGTCAATTTGCGAAAGCGAGGGCTTGATCCGTTGTTTGATCAAATCGTACTGCTCCCCTTCTGGCAGATTGGTGTTGACAGCCAAACTGATGATCGGGAAATCATCAGAACTGAATTTGGTCAACGCCGGATCTTTTGCATCATCGGGAAGCGTTGATTTTACAGCATTGATTTTGCGTTGCACATCCTGCAAAGCAACGTCAATTACAGTACCACTCTTGAATTCAATGATCACTGTAGACAGTCCTTCAAAAGAAGTAGAGCGGATCGAAACGATGCCTTCAACACCTGAAACGGCGTCTTCAAGAGGTTTGGTCAAAGAGTTTTCTACCTCGGAAGGAGATGCTCCAGGGTAAATGGTGTTGACCAATACCAAAGGTGCATTGAATTTGGGAATGAGCTCGTAGCTCAAAAAAGTATAAGAAACAATCCCCAAAAAGGTCAACACCGCAAAAAACACGATGATGAGCGAGGGTCGTTTGATGGCGATTTCGGTTAGTGTCATTTTTCGTTGGGTTCTGTAGAGACGCGATGCCTCGAGTCTAACTGGATTTATCGCGTCTCTACGGATTAATTATTTATTCTTCAACTTTCACCTTCATGTTGTCTTCCAGGTTGATCTGGCCAGAACTCACTACTACTTCCCCCAGCTTGAGGCCAGAAAGCACCGCTGCAAAATCGTCGTAAATCGAACCCAACTGAATTGGGCGCAACTTGGCTACACCATTTTCTACTACAAACACCTTGGCGTCGCGTGAACTACCGACGATGCATTTGCGAGGCAAAGCCAAAATGGTTACTGAGCGTCCCGTATTGAATTCTGCTACTCCATCCATTCCGGCTTTCAAGGGGGTAGAAGCGGGGTTGTCCAATTCTACTTCCACCAAAAAGCGCTGTGCGTTGTCGGCTTGTACGTCGATCAGGTTTACTAACCCTACAAAATTTTTGTTGGGGTAAACTTCGGTATGCAATTCTACGCGTTGGCCTTTCTTGATCTGGAGTACTTCCGCATCGGTCAGGTAAGCGGCCATTTTCAAGCGCCGAACGTCGATGATGTCCATGATCTTCATTGCAGGCGCAAGGAAAGCTCCTTTTTCTACCGTTTTCCCGGAAACTGTACCTGAAATAGGCGCTTTCACATAAGTCATGCTGATCTGCTTCTCCAGGTTGCGGATATTGATCTTGATGTTGTCGATGCCATTTTGAACATCGTCTACTTGCTGCTGGGTTACCCCTCCATCGCCGAGCAAATTCTTGAGACGGGTTACATCATTCTCCGCTTTTTTGAGGTTGATGCGGGCCAATTCGAGCTGATTTTTCAGCAAGTCATTGTCTACAGCCAGCACTACCGCGCCTTCCGCTACGAACCCACCGTCTTTGACATTGAGCTGAGTGATGCGCCCCTGGGCTTCACTCATTACGGATAAGTGTTTATAGGGTTGGAAGGTGCCACTTATCTCAAAGCCACCTTGAATGGTTTGCGTGCCAAGGGTAACAATTTTAACCGGAATCTCGGTATTGCGTACTTGGGTCAGTTTGCCGTCCGTTTCAATTTTTTTCTTGTTCTGGCCCAATTGCCAGAAAGCCGCAGCCGTAAGACCGCCAACAACAATGAGTGTAATGATAATGCCAATGATATTTTTCATTGCGGTATGTTTGATTAAAGGGTTATCAGAATGAAGATGTTGTTACTTGTACAATTCGCGGGTTTTGCCATTGGCATAATCCAGATCTACCTTAGCCAATTGGAATTGCAGCAGGTTGGACAGCAGATTGGATTGAACCTCGCGCATGGTTCTTTCGGCAACCAATACTTCGGTTACGCTGGCCAGCCCTTCTTTGTAGCGCTTTTGGGTCACTACAAAGACTTCTTCGGCAACCTTGCGGTTTTCGCGCAAAGCGTTCAAGGTATTCCAGTAACTGAGTAGCTGCTGTTTGGCCTGACTGTGTTGAAGCTGTAAGGATTGCATGGTTTGCTTGCGGTCTTCCACGATTTTCAACATGTCGATGTTGACTTGCTCGATCTTACTCTTTTTGTAAAAACCGTCAAAGATTGGAACATTGATGCTCAAACCCAGTGCGGAATAACTGAACCAGTTGTCGTTTTTGCCCAGAGCGCCAAATCCGTTGCCTTGGCCTTGAAAGTTGTAGTTGGCAAAGGCACGCAGGGTAGGCCAATAAGTTGCCCGAAATTGGTCAGCATTGAGTTGCTGTAGGGAGGTTTGCTGATCGAGCAGGGTTAGATCCAGTTTGTTTTGATAAGCTGGTTCCAGATAACTTGGATCAATGCTGGGCATCACCACTTCACTGAGTGTATCGCTCAGGGTCAGTTGTGTTTCTTGAGGCATATTCATGGCAAACTTCAAGGATTGCAAGCCCTGCTCGTAGTTGAGGTTGATGTTTTGCAACTGGGTCTCAAGCGTAATCAGGTTTACCCGCAATTGATCCACATCTACTTTTTTGGCCAGGCCGTTTTTGTATTGCAAATCCGTTGCCTTGAGCAATCCAGATACCTGTTGAATATTGGCCGCGATCAGTTCACTTTGCTTGGAAATGGTTTGCACCTGGTAATAGAGCTTCACCACATTGTGCGCCACGTCCTCTTCGGTTTTGAGCTCTACCGTGTTGTTGAAGTTGCCCAGGGCTTTGACCGCTTTGATGCCCACCCAGTATTGTTGACTGTACAACAATTGATCAACTTCGGCTCCCACCACCGTGTTGAGGGAAGTACCGAATTGAACTGGAATGAGTTCATCTGGTTTGCCCTGAAAAAAGTTGGGAATGAGTTGCGTAGGCAATTTGGCATTGTACGTAAATCGAACGTTACCACTTACCTGTGGCAGACCGGAGCTTTTGTATTCGCGTACTTGCTCCAAAGATTTGCGGGTTTCAAGTTTTGCTTTTTGCAAAATTGGGCTGTTTTTCAGTGCAAATTGAACACTTTCTTTGACAGACAAAGCGCTTTGTGCAAAGAGGGTACTGGTGAGTGTGCAAAGCAGCAGTACCGCAGCCACGCGGAGTGAATTTAGGAATCCTTCATAATAACTCATGGCAGTAGTCGGTTTGTTTAGCCCACGATTTAAATCGTGGGTTGCGATAACACGATGAATCGTGGGTTGCAAAAACACGATGAATCGTGGATAAAGTAGTTTGTGTTTAAATCTTGGGGTACACGTTTGACTAACCTCTGATTGCTTGTTTGGCTTCATGGAGGTATTTGGTCATTTTATCCAAACCTTGCTCGGAGGCTACCCCCCGCACAAAGTGATAGATGTATTCCTTAAAAACCTGGTCGGGTTGAAACTCCCGCACCGGGAAAAGTGATTGATCAATAGGCAAATAAAGACTGCCTACGTGTAGGCGAGCCATAATTTCAGGATTGAGATCGTTGCGGTAATCCCCTTCCGTGATGCCCCGCTTGAGGTTGTCCAGAATGGATTGGTACACATGCTCTCGTTGCATTTTATCCATCTGAGTCCAGGCTTCGGGGTAGTATTTTTTGAGGTCGTATACAACGCTGGGCGAAAGTTCCTGAAACTGGCCGATGATGTGTCTGGCCAGCAACATGATCTCTTGCAGGGCATTTTCAGCGTTGGAATGAATCAAATCCATGTCGCACATCTCCTCTTGGAGGTGGCTTTCGATGGTTTTCAGGATTAAATCTTCTTTGTTCTCAAAAAACTGGTACAAGGTTTTTTTGGAGAGCCCCAATTCACGGGCAACATCATCCATGCTGACACTCTTGATGCCAAAACGCATAAAGAGTGACTCAGCCCTGCGCATGATTTGCTTCCTCGTGTCCTTGTTTTCGTTGTTTTCCATATTGATGCAAATGTACACTTAATAAACTTTGGAAACTCAAAAAGGCTTTAAAGTTTCCAAAGTTTTCTCAGTTTATAGATGAAATACAAGAAAAGTCCGATGAATGTTCCAGAATGGTAGATGTTTTTTTAAATTTTTTTTCCGATATCTCTTTATAAATGAGTAACTTAGTATAACTGACAAGCAATTGAAGTTTGGTTATCGCAGGATTTTCCAAATAAAATTTAGTGCATGATCTTGAATAGCTGATTTTAAAAAACGGCTTGCTCGAATCTCCAAATTATTGTTCAGGAGTGATCGATTTCATTTTTTTGCACCGCAAATCTGAAATACCCTGCGACGATCAGCACAACCGTTCCTGACAACAAAAACGTGGCACCTGCTCCATACTTCCACCAAATCAGCCCCGCCAACGCGCTGGCCAACATGCTGCAAAGGCTTTGCAAACTTGCGTACAATCCGATTGCAGTAGCCGTTTCGGTTTTGGCACTCACCCCACTGATCCAGGCTTTGGAGATTCCTTCTGTAGCGGCAGCATACAAGCCGTAAAGTAAAAAAAGCCCGAGGTAAACGTAGAGGTTATTGGTAAAAGCAATGACAATGTACACCCCCGCGAAGATCAAAAGCCCCATAATGAAAATATTGCGCTTGCCCCATCTGTCGGCCAGAATGCCCAAAGGGTAAGCAAAAAGGGCGTAAACCAGGTTGTAAAAAATGTAAATGCCAATCACGACGGTATCGTCAAGCCCGGATTGTTTTACTTTGAGCAACAGCAATACATCCGAACTGTTGAACAGGGCAAAAATCAATAACCCCGCAACAAGTTGGC
Organism: Haliscomenobacter sp.; assembly: GCF_040403615.1. Taxonomy (NCBI): domain Bacteria; kingdom Pseudomonadati; phylum Bacteroidota; class Saprospiria; order Saprospirales; family Haliscomenobacteraceae; genus Haliscomenobacter; species Haliscomenobacter sp. The sequence continues at coordinate 38,333 of NZ_JBBAKG010000027.1, forward strand.
GGTATTCTGGATTACTTTTGCGCCAATACCCGAAGTACGAAAAAGGCGATCGAATTGTAGCTGCTTCCACGGGGCGTTCCTGTTTTTTCTCTTTCAAATAAAGTGTAGCCAAAATGGCCAAAAGCCCTGGAAAAAAAGCCAAGACAAACAGGAGTCGGTACTGTCCGGGATAAAAATACAAAAACAACAAGGCCAGCGCCGGCCCCAAAACTGCCCCGGTGGTATCCATCGAACGGTGAAATCCAAACACCTGCGCTTTGGTCGCTGGAGTAGCTTCATCGGATAAAAGGGCATCCCTGGCTCCGGTTCGGATGCCTTTGCCCAGCCTGTCCAGGGTACGCAGGCTGAAAATCCACAAAGGGTGAAAAAACAAGGCCATCAAGGGTTTGGTTAAAGCGCTGAGGCCATAACCCAATTGTACGAATGGCACCCGCCGCCCCATCAAATCCGATTGTTGGCCAAAATACCCCTTGCTCAAGCCTGCGGTAGCCTCGGCAAGGCCTTCCAAAATACCAATCAATAGTACCGAAAAACCAATTGATTGCAAAAAAATGGGCATAATGGGGTACAACATCTCACTGGCCATGTCGGTAAACAAGCTGACGAGGGAAAGAATCCAAACACTGCGGGTGATGTTTTTCAAAATAGTTGGCGGTTTTAAACTTTGCTGGAAATTACACTTTAAATTCGGCAACCGTAAAGTCTATTTACTCCGCATTTTGTATCCTTACCTCACCAAAATCTTCCGCCCTACCAATGCCCCGCTTTTCAACTGTACCCGCAAGAAATACATTCCCGGAAAATACGGCGTTAAAACATCAAACCGTGCACCCGGTTTGTTCACTTGCAGCAAGACCCTACCGTCGAGTCCGATGAGGTGCGCATTCAAAACCGCTTCCGAACAAGTAACAGAAATGACGGAAGCCACTTGTGCAGGGTTTACAAATTGCATGTTGAAATCTGCTCTGCCAAGGTCACGCACCCCTACCGTTGTGGGCAAACCAACTGTCAAGTTGCTGTTTTGGGTCAAATTCACTACATCCGTATACCCTACGACCCCGTTGTAAGAGACCGTGACGCGGTACTTCCCTTTAAAGCCCCGAATTTGAGCTTCCCCACGGGCGTTGGTGGAGGTTGTAGCATTCGTCCACCATTGGTCAAACAACAAATCCGCTACGGCTTTACCCGCTGGCCGCATCGACCAATCGAGTCGAAAGTATGGGCCATTGCTGAGCCAATGCGCGCCATTCCAAAAGCCCCAACTCAAAAACCCATCCACTGAAGGGTGACTGAAGCACATAGTGAGGTAATCGGCAGTAAAGCGCGCGGCCAGGCTGTCGCTCAACAGATTGCCATAGTCGTATTCGGTGATTTTTGCCCGCGCACCAAAAGTGTTGTAAAAATCGTCCAGGGTATTTTTGACATCGTACAAGGAAATCAATCCCGACCCAATGTGTGATTGAAAACCAATGCCGTCAATTTTTATTCCCGCATTTTGAATCTCTTTCAGGTATTGTTTGGTGCGTTCATAAATCGGGTTGCCTGCTACATTGCCTTGATCGATGGTAGAATATTCGTTGATGTACAACTTCAAATTTGGATCCAGTTCCTTGGCTTTTTTGATGATGTCGAGGTAAATTTCACGACCAGTAGGGTAGCCCGGGCTGCCCGCAAAAGCCTTGGCCAGATCTTCATTTTGGGTAATTTCATTCAGGACGTCCCATTCTTTGATCACGCCTTTGAGGCCCGGATAAGTCAGGATTTCGGTCAATCGATTGTTAATGCGCTGCTTGAGGTAGTTTAAATCGTTTGAGCGAGATTTCAAATCGGCAGGTAAAAACTGCCAGCCGGGCCAAACCAGGTTGTGGCCTCGAATAGAGATGCCCCGGCCAGCCAGCCAGGATACTGCTTTGACCAGCTCGGGGTGCGACACCGACCAGGTCTGTTCCCAGCCGTCCCATTTGAGGTCGTTTTCAAATACGACCTCATTGAATCCGTGGCCTTTGCCGTCAAAGTCGATGATTTTTTGTTGGTAGGTGTTGTCCTGAGCGCGGTTGCCTGCAATGCGGTTGGCTGTGATGGCTGAGCCGAATTTGAACTCGTGTTCCAGCATTTCTGCCTTCACCGTTGCCCCGCTTACGGGTTCGCCTTTGGCATTGGTGACGGTAATTTTAAGATCGGCCTTGCGGAATTGCTCAATTCTTTGGGCGGCTTCGGCACGCCAGGGCGCATTGGATTCCGAGCCGGCATAATTTTGGTTGGCCTGAATCGGAAAGCGATCCAAGGTGTAGGTATTTCTAAAATTGATCAAAGCAACCCCGCCAATTTCAATGGTTTGCGCTTTGTACCCGGTATGAAAACCCAGGTTCAATTGTTTGGCGGTATAGCTGAAATCGGCATCAAAAGGCACGATGAACTGCTGCCAATTGGTAGCGATCTCTACCGTAATGAAAATTTCTTTTTCGTACGTATTGGCCCGTTCCAGAAACAGGTTGACTCTTCCTTTTTCAGCGGTAGTAGAACGCGCCCAGATGACCGCCAGCCCCTTTTCACCCTTGGACATCGGCTGGCTATTCGTCCACAAAAAGCCACTGCTGTAGCTTTCAGCGCCGGCACTCGGCACGGTCATTTGGCGGGTTTTGGTAAACGCCTGTCCTGAAACCGTGTTTATTCCTCCCAGACTCCCACCGTAGGCAGTAGCGGCGTTGAGTACCTGGGTTTCATCATTGGGAAGCAACCAAACGCCCCCTGAAATGTTATATTTGCTGCTCAGTTGGCTCTGTAAATTGCTGTAATACGCACCTTGAGCGGCAAGGCTACCAGCCAAAACGATGGCCATTGTAGTTAAAATCCAGGTTTTCATAACTTGCGATTTATTTAAGTAAAGCAGAAAAATTAACTTCTCGATTTTGGGTTTTGAATAGGAAGTCGAACGGTTCATTTCAAGTGAGCTTTCTATTCAAAACCCTCTAAAAAAATCGGGAAGTAATTTTTTGCGTCAGACTAAGCTTAACTCAAGGTAAACGTTTTATTGGTGGCAAAAAACCAGAGCGCATATTTAAAAAAGGATCGACATGATTGTTTACAACGAGACCATTAAAATAGACGAGGCGATTCACCAGGAATGGCTGGATTGGATGAAGCAGGAGCACCTGCCCAACGTGATGGCAACGGGAAAGTTTACCGAACACCGGGTTTGCCGGTTACTGCACGACGACGACGATGGCGGCGTGACTTATGCAATCCAGTATTTTAGTCCAGATATGGAAACATTCCAGCAATACCAGCGGGAACATGCCGCACTTTTGCAACGCAGCCACATGGAGCGCTACCGGGATCGGTATGTGGCGTTCAGAACTTTGATGGAAATGGTGTGAGAGCTATCAGCGGTCAGCTATCAGCTGTGAGCTTTCAGCTATCAGCTATCAGCCTTTTGGAGACTTTGCTGAAGGCTGATGGCTGATAGCTGATAGCTGCTTACTTCTTTTTAAAATCCCCGTCTTTCCAGGCCTTGAAAAACTTTCCCCAGGCAATTGGACTGAAGATATTCATTGGCGCAGCTTGGCCGTAATAGTAATATTTGCTGGCTTGGCGGCGCAGGTAAAAATCGGCATTTTCATCACCGTCGTATTTCGTTCCCACCTCTGCTTTTTTCAGGGTCTCTTTGGCAAGGTTTTCCACCGCCCGTTTTTGTAGTTCAGAATTGACATCCATGGCCAGGAATTCCAGTCGGAAATGATCTCGACTTGGCCAGGGAAAAATCACCGTTTCGGGCAGATTGACCACATCCTGCGTCATCAATTGCACCAACGAATAGCGGTCTTCCTCCAAATCCTTTGGAATCTTGTATTCCACCGCTTCGTAACCGACTGCTGAAAAGCGAATGACATCGCCTTTTTCAACCACGACGGAGAAAAAACCTTTGAGGTCTGAATAAGTACCCCGGTTTTTTCCTTTGATAAAAATATTGGCATAAGGCACCGGAATAAGTTGATCATTGCTTCCATCCAGTACCAAACCTGAAAATTGAACCAGGTTGGAATCTCGTTGCGCTTGCAATTCAGCCCCGATGCTCGTGATGCCGACCAAAAACAAAATCCACCATATGCGCTTCATAATCATCTCCGATGCTTTTCTTATTAAGACCCCCCGAAGGTAGTAAAGGTTTGTTTACACCCTGCTAATTTACGAAATTATTGGGATTCAAGGAGCCATATTGTCGAATTTACCGACTACTGTCCCCCACTTTTGTTGCGATCCCTGAATTTTTGCTGAATGTCCGGATCCAATTGCTGTGCTTTGGCAAAAGCCTGTTGCGCGTTGGCATTGTCTTTTACAAATTGATAAGCCATGCCCAATTCAAACCAGGCGTCGGCATGTTGGGGCATTTGGTTTTTGGCTTTTTCAAAATAACCTAAGGCATCGGGAAAATCCTGCGCTACGTTGGAAGCGACACCCAACAAACGCAAAGTTGCGTAATCATTGGGATCAAAAGTGAGTGCTTTCTTCAAATATGTAAATGCATTGGCCAAATTGCCCCGCTTTTCACCTTCTTCCTGCCCCAATAAACGGTACGCAACCGTCAGATTATTGATGGTATTGGTATCGCTGGCGTTGAGCGAATACGCGCCTTCAAGATATTTCACGGCCTCGGGGTATTTTTTCAAATGGATGTTGCAGGTACCCAATAAGAAAAATGCGTCTTTGTAGCCAGGGTACAATTCCACCGCGCGTTGCAAGCTGATGGCGGCTTCTTCGAGTAGAGCAGTTCTGGTCAGCGAGTCTTTTTTGATTTTTTCGGCATCGGATACCAATTGTCCCCCGAGCGCATTGTGTACTTTAGCGCTGTTTACCGAGGTTTTTGCATCGGTACGAAACAGGGTCAAATTGTTTTTCCAGGCCGGATTGCGCAGGATGGTTAGCCCACCAAAAACCAATGCTACCGCTCCAATACTGACCAACAAGCTTTGTGGTCGCAGGGTTTGAGGCAATTTTGTGCCATAAAACAAAGCGGCCAGTCCCGCAACCAGCGCAATACACAAACCAACCGAAGGCATAAATACCAAACGCTCTGACATATTGGTACCTACTACCAGAAACAGATTGGAAACGATTGAAAGGGTCGATAGATAAAATAGGAAGCCGTAAGCAATAGGCGATTTTTTGCGCAGTCCCAGCACACCATAAATGCCCATGCCCAGATACAACAAGAAACTCAGGATTGACGCAGGTTTACTCCAATCCATCCGTGGAATTTGCATGGGGTAATAATCATGGGTGAGCGGGTAGGGTGCCAAAAACAACTGCAGGTACTTGCCAAGCGTATAAAATACGGTAGCCTGTTTTTCTGCTCCTGTAAAGGGTACATACTGCGTGCCTTCCAATTTCAGAAAAGGATTGTTCATCAATTCTCTCGATACGGTGCCAATCTGCACATTGGGAAGAACCGCTGAACGAATCAATAAAAACAACAGCGCAACCACCAAAAAAGGAGCGGTATGGCGGATGATTTTACTCACCGAAGCATCCGTAAAAAACCAGTACGTCAACGGCACCACGGCCAAAAAAGTGATGGCGTTTTCTTTGGAAAAAATACCAATTAAAAAGGCCAATACAGCGAGTGCTTCCCAGCCAATTTGCTTGGAATGGTAACTGCGCAAAGAAAAATAAAGCGCGCCCAGGCAGCCCAATAGTGCCATGATCTCATCCCGGCCTTTGATGTTGGCCACTGCTTCGGTATGCAGGGGGTGGGCAATAAAAACCAGCGCTACCGCAAAAGCCAACCAAGCACTCAAGATCTTGTTCCAACGGTAGGCAAACAAGCCACTGCTGAGCAAATACAGCACGATTCCTGTAAGTCCGTACCACAGCAAATTGAATAAATGCCCCCAAAACGGACTTTTGCCAAAAATACTCAACTCTACTGCAAACATCGCCAACGTAAATGGCCGATAACGGCCACCTTCCAGCAATCCTTGCTTATCTGTTTTGAAAAAACCATGAAAGGTATCTTTGTAAAAGATGTCCTTGAACCCCGCCCAGCCCTTTTGCACGTGCATGTTGTCAGTGATGACAATGGCGTCGTCCAGAGCAAAGTCGTGGCTGAGGGTATTGGCGTAAAGCAAAATGCTCAGGCCGAGCAGCAGCAGCAAATGCATCCTTTGGGGTGATTTCTCTTGATCCAGGGTTGCATTGATTTCCTGCACATCCGGGAGCACGGGCTTATTGGGGATACTCTTGTTGGGTGTTGGTTTTCCGCTTGCGGGTTTCCGTCCTTTGGGTACTTTGCTCATGGTGCAATGGTAATTTTTTCTCTGCGAAGGTAATCATTGAAAACAATATCATAAAGTTGCGAGATTATCCCTAATTTTGCGACTGTATAATCACAAGAAAAGCGGGCGCATGGAACTCATCATCAAAATTCAAACTGAGTTTTACCGCTGCATCTTGTTATAATGATCAAAATGGGTCCTGAGATATTACTCACTATTCTCCTTGTTCTTTTAAACGGATTTTTCGTTGCCGCTGAATTTGCCATCGTCAAAGTCCGCATCTCTCAAATTCAAGTCAAGGCAAGTAGCAGCTTTGCTGCCCGCATTGCCGAAAATGTAGTGGGCAACCTCGACGGTTATCTGGCCGCTACTCAATTGGGCATTACGCTGGCCAGTTTGGGTTTGGGCTGGGTTGGCGAAGACGTTATGACCAAATTGATTCTCTCCGCTATGGAGGGGCTCAACATTAAAGTCGATCCAGTTTTGGCGCATCGGATTGCACTCCCAGCGGCTTTTTCGGTCATTACGGTTTTGCACATCGTATTTGGAGAATTAGCTCCTAAAACCCTGGCCATCCGGTATCCGACTGCTACTACCCTCTATACTTCCGTGCCACTCAATGCTTTTTACTTTGTCTTCCGGCCATTCATCTATATCCTCAATGGTTTTGCCATCATCATTTTGAAATTGTTTGGCATTCAGCCAGTGCCTCATGCCGAAATCCACTCGGAAGACGAGCTCAAGCTGATCATTGCCGAAAGTGCTGAGGGCGGTGCCATTCTGGCTTCAGAACGCGAGCTGATTCAAAATGTTTTCGATTTCGACGATCGTACAGTGCGTCAGGTGCTCAAACCCCGCAACCAGATCTCGGCCATCAATGTGGCTATGCCCATTGACGACGCCATCGATTACGCCATTCAGGAAGGGTATTCCCGTTACCCCGTGTACGAAGACAATATGGACCACATTTTGGGTTTCATCCTGACCAAAGACCTGCTCGCTACCTTGCGGGGCGATCGAAAAGCCACTTTGCGCAGCATGACCCGCGAATTGTTGTTTATTTCTTCCAGCAAAAAAATTAGCCAGGTATTGCGCCAGTTTCAGGAGCAAAAAAACCAAATGGCCATCGTGGTCAATGAATTTGGCGGCATTGTAGGTTTGCTTACCCTGGAAGACATCATTGAAGAATTGGTGGGCGACATCCAGGATGAAACCGATACGGAAATGCCCATCGTGGAAAAAATTTCAGACAAAGTTTTCCGCATCCACGCTCAGCACCCGGTGGATGAGATCAATAATTTTTTGCCTTTTCCTTTGCAAGAAAGTGAAACCTACATCACTTTGGCCGGTTTGATCATGGAGCAAAGTGACGAATTACCCGAAGAAGGCCAGGAACTCATCATCCATCCGTACCAGGTACGCATTGTAGACATGATTCAAAACAGTCCTTCCATCATCGAAGTAACCATCCTGGATGTGCCATCCGGAGTTCCCGACGAAGCTTGAAGGGCAATTTGGTTTTGGAATTTTAAAAAGATACGAATACCCCTGGTACCCTCAACGGATAAATTCCAGTTGTGAAAATTTTGCTTGGGAAAATCCTAGTGTCTGCTATCTTTATCGTGTAAACAACAAAAAACATGAAGAAGATCAGCACGCTTTTGGGGCTATTCCTTTCTTGCGCCTTTCTCTTTGCCCAAAAGCCAATGAATGTCATTTTCATTCTGGCCGACGATCACCGCTACGACGCCATGGGCTTTACCGGGAAATTCCCTGGCTTAAAAACCCCCAATCTCGACCGCATGGCGGCGCAGGGCTGTCACCTGGAAAAAGCTTGCGTGGCTACGGCCTTGTGCTCCCCCAGTCGAGCCAGCATCCTGACCGGGCAATACCCACACCGACATACCGTAGTAGACAATCAGGCTCCCGTTCCTCCGGGTCTGGTGTTTTTTCCGCAATTGCTGCAAAAAAGAGGCTACAATACCGCATTTTTGGGCAAATGGCACATGGGCGATGCGGACGATAAACCTCAACCTGGCTTCAATTACTGGCTCAGCTTTAAGGGCCAGGGCGTGTATTACAATCCTACTTTCAACATCAATGGCCAACAGGTAGCGCACCGCGATAGTGCTTACATCAGCGATTTGTTGACCGATTATGCCATCGATTGGCTCAAGGCACAGCCTGCCAAAAAACCTTTCTTTTTGTACCTTTCTCACAAGGGCGTACATGCCATGTTTGAGCCCGCCAAGCGCCACAAAGGCATGTACAAAGACATGCGTTTTAGCCCTCCGCCCTCTATGTTCATGACCGCGACGGATACGAGTAAGTACCTCGAATTAAAAAACAGCGGGGTTAGTCCCGAACTCAAACCTTTTGTAGAAAACAAAAAAGACCTGCCCAATTGGGTATATGCCCAACGCCACAGCTGGCACGGGGTAGATTACATGTACCACGGACAAATCAACTTTTACGATTTTTACCGCCGCTACATGGAAACCCTCATGGGCATAGACGAAAGTGTAGGGCGGGTACTGGACTACGTCAACTCCAATGGCTTGGCCGACAATACCGTGGTGATCTACATGGGCGACAATGGCTTTAGTTTTGGCGAGCATGGCCTGATCGACAAGCGCCATGCCTATGAAGAATCCATGCGGGTGCCCATGCTGCTGTATGCGCCGAAGCTGGTACAGGCCGGCTCCAAGCTGAATCAGGTCATTCAGAACATCGACATCGCGCCCACCATTTTGGCCATGGCTGGCCTCAAAATGCCGGGGTACATGCAGGGCAAATCCTTCTTACCACTTCTCAAAGGCGAAAACATTGAATGGAAAGACCGGGCATTTTATGAATACTATTGGGAGTACGATTTTCCGCAAACGCCCACAATGTTTGCGCTGCGTACCGACCGCTACAAGTACATTTACAATTATGGTGTTTGGGGCATCAACGAGCTTTACGACCTGCAAAACGACCCCTATGAGATGAACAATTTGATTCGCAGCACCGCCCATCAAGCGGTGGCCAGTCAGATGCGCACCGACATTTTCAAGTGGTTGGAACAAACCGGAGGCATGCAGATTCCTTTGCGTCCACTCACGCCAGAGCACACTCGTGGCGATCACAAATACCAAAAAACCTACTAAAATGAATAAGTTATACTCTATTCTGCTGCTGACATTGTCCCTGTTTGTGGATGGCTGGAAAACGCCCACTGCCAAAGAAAAACTGCCCAACATCGTAGTGATTTTTATGGACGACCTCGGTTACGGCGACCTGAGCTGCTACGGTGCAATGGACTACAAAACGCCCAATCTCGATAAACTCGCTGCGGAAGGCATCCGATTCACCAATTTTCTTTCGGCGCAACCGGTATGTACCGCTTCAAGAACCGGCCTGCTGACGGGTTGCTACCCCAATCGCCTGAGCATGTCCGGGGCTTTGTTTCCCAACAGTAAAGTAGGCATCAACGCCAATGAAACCACTTTGGCCGAATTGCTGAAGCAAAAAAACTACGCCACGGGTATTTTTGGTAAATGGCACCTGGGCGACAACGCAAAATTTTTGCCCCTGCAACACGGTTTTGATGAATACTACGGTATCCCCTTTTCCAACGACATGTGGCCAGTATGGTACGATGGTACGCCAGCAACGCCAGAGCAAAAAGGCAAATTTCAGTTTCCACCGCTGGCCTTGATGGAAGGCAACAACAAAGTGGGTGAACTCAAAACCTTGGCCGATCAAGGCACCTTGACCAAACGCCTCACCGATCGGGCAGTTGGGTTTATTCAAAAAAACAAAAGCCATCCTTTCTTTTTGTACCTCCCTCACCCGATGCCGCACGTACCCATCGAAGCCTCACCCGCTTTCAAGGGCAAAAGCAAACAGGGCTTGTACGGCGATGTGATGATGGAAATGGATTGGTCGGTGGGACAGATTGTGCAGGCACTAAAAGCCAATGGACTGGAAAAAAACACCTTAGTCATTTTTACCAGCGACAACGGACCCTGGTACAATTTTGGCAGCAATGCAGGCTCTAATGGCGGTTTGCGCGAAGGCAAAGGCACTTCGTTTGAAGGGGGATTGCGAGTGCCTTGCATCATGCGCTGGAAAGGGCGCACCCCAGAAGGCGTCATTTGCAACCAGTTGTGTTCCACCATTGATGTGCTGCCCACCATTGCCGATTTGTGTCAGCTCAAATTGCCCGACCACAAAATTGATGGCTTCAGCATGTTGCCCATTCTGAAAGGCAGTACTGAATTTGAGGTACGCAAAAACTTTTATTACTACTACTACCGCAACGACCTGCAAGCGGTGCGCAGCGGCCATTGGAAATTGGTGCTGCCGCACAAAGGCCGCTCCTACCTGCATCAAATGCCCGGCAGTGATGGTTTTCCTGGCGCTGCCCCTGAGGATGTTCTGTTCCCAATGGGCTTATACGACCTGCGCCGCGACCCCGGTGAGGCTTACGATGTACAACAAAAATACCCGGAAGTGGTACAAGAGCTGCTCAAGTTAGCGGAAACTGCCCGCGCTGATCTGGGGGATAATTTGACCAAACGAGAAGGGGCGAATGTGCGGCCAAGTGGGACATTGGAGTAAGGTTTGGGTTAGAGAAGCTTTCGCAAGGAATGAGTAGATACACTGTTCTTTTCACGCAGATGCAGCGCAGATTTCACGCAGATTTTTTCTGCGTGAAATAAAAATATCCAGCAGTATGGAGTGGATGATCCTCTAAAAAACAAAAACAACCACACATGAAAAACACCCTTCTTTGCCTTTGTCTTGCCTTCCTGCTTTGCGCGGCAAAAGACAAACCTGCCAAATCCCCCAAGCGCCCCAACATCGTTTGGATCGTATGTGAAGACATGTCGCCCCACTTGGGTTGTTATGGCGAAAAGGTTGCACAAACCCCCATCCTGGATCAACTCGCCAAAGAAGGTACCCGCTATATCAATGTTTTTTCTACCGCTGGAGTATGCGCACCCAGTCGGGCAGCCATCATTACGGGCTGCTACCAAACGGCAATTGGAGCGCAGCACATGCGCACCCTGGGAGCTGGCCCGGCCAATCGAAGTGCTTATCCTCCGGGGTACCAATCCTACTCAGCGGTAGTCCCGGAAGGCGTGAAGTGCTTTCCCGAATACCTGCGCAAAGCGGGCTATTACTGCACCAACAACAGCAAAGAAGACTACCAGTTTGAAGCACCCCTTACTGCCTGGGACGAAAGCAGCAGCAAAGCACATTGGCGCAACCGCAAAGCCTCCAATCAACCTTTTTTTGCCATTTTCAACCTGATGGTCACCCACGAATCTCAAGTGTGGGTACGCAGCAAACAACCGTTGCTGGTAGACCCCGCCAAGGTGGAGGTACCGCCCTATTATGTTGACAATGCCATTACCCGACAAACCATTGCCCGCTTTTTGAGCAATGTGATGGAAATGGACAAGCAGGCCGGCGATCTCATCCAGCAACTCAAAGACGACGGCTTGTACGACAACACCATCGTGTTTTTTTACAGCGACCATGGAGATGGCATGCCTTTCGTCAAAAGAGAATTGTACGACCGCGGACTAAAAGTGCCACTGATCATCAAAGCCCCATTCCTTCCCAAAGGTGCAACTGATGCGCAATTGATCAGTTTTGTGGATTTAGCACCCAGCGTATTGTCCCTTGCGGGGGTTCCTGTGCCCAAAAGCATGCAGGGAAAAGCTTTTATTGGCGGTCAAAAAGCCAAACAGTTACGGAAGTACATTTTTGCGGCGCGCGATCGCATGGATTCGGAATACGACCGGGTGCGGGCGGTGAGCGATGGCCGCTACAAGTACTTGCGCAATTACATGCCGGAATTGCCGTATTATCAAAATCTTACTTACCGTTTGGACAATCCCATCATGCCCGATTTATTGCGATTGAAGGCGGAAGGCCAGCTCAATGCTACCCAAATGTTGTGGTTCAGGCCATCTAAACCCATTGAGGAGCTTTTTGATACCCAAACCGATCCTTTTGAATTCAACAACCTGGCTGCTGATGCAACCTATGCTGCCAAACTAAAGGAATTGCGCAACGTGCACGAAAACTGGATCAAGCAATACGGCGACCTCAGTGCCATTCCCGAAAAAGAAATGGTAGCCCGATGGTGGAATGGGCAGCCTCATGCACCAATCACAGAAAAACCAATCGTAAAATTGGCCCGGGGCTGGGCTCAGATATCCTGTCCGACCGCCAGCGCGTCCATCGCTTACCGCAAATCAGTAAAAGACAATTGGATGGTGTATGACCACCCGGTACAGGTACCCAAGAATGATTCCTTGTATGTCTGCGCGCAGCGGATTGGGTATGGGAAAAGTGAGGTTTTGAAGTTAAGTTTTTGAGTAGGGCTTAATTCATCAGGTTATTGCCTTTTGGCTTCAATCAATTCACCAAGGGCAATAGATTTCGAATTATAAATGGATAGCTTATCACACAAAAGGCAATACCCCAAATCAGGAAGGTTCGAGGTAGGCTTCCTGCATCTTCGTTTTCCAAATAAACCTCCCGCTTTGACTTATAAAAATAGTACCAAACGGAAACCTTTTGCCCTACCTGATAGGGGCAGGGTGTAACATAGTTGGTGGAATGGTGGCGGTAAGAGCCTGAGCTGGTGTTAAATTCAACTACAGGAGCTTCTCCTTCCCCTTCGGTTTTACTGAACAAGGGCCCAGGATTTTGGCGGATTTCGATTACGGTGCCTTCCGCTTTTATCCCTCTTTTTTTTACCCGTTCGGGCAGTTGGGCACGATCAAACGAGAGGATCAGCAGGTAAGTGCCAACGAGTGCAAGCAGAGGAAGGTATTGGGTGATGGTGTTTAAGAATTCCATTGGGTTTGGACTTATTTTGGTGTTTTTCTGATTTCCTTGATGTTCCCGCTGATCGGTATAATGGCCACTTCTCTTTGTTCTTTCGTCACATAAAATACGTATAGACTGTTTTGGCCAATGATGCGTACTTCCCTAGAACTGTTGTCATTGAATACAAGCGTATGATTCATTTTGAATTCCCCTTGGACAATACGCTCCTTCATCTTGTAGCCATAACCTATTCTAATGCCCAAAAACAAACAAGACAAATATACCATCATGAACAATAAGGTTTGCCTTTGCATCGCTGCAAATTTTGCATCCGCTTTGTCCATATCCTTCATTATTTTTTGGTACCAATTTTGGTCTTTTCCTCTTTTGTGCAAAGCTGGCATTAATTTGAAATAAAACAGATAGGCTAAAAACATGATTACGACAACCGCAATAAAAATCCTAATGTCAATGATCAGCATATTGATTGGAGCCATTAAAATATCAGAGATGCCAGAATAATTTAGGATGTCAACACCAAAAAAGTTGTAAAAAATGACCTCATCAATAATGCCGAGGAAGACCAGGTAAACGTAGCCTAGGGATAAGTACTCTTGCAGGTTGTATTGATATTGGGGTAGTTTGTTGTTGCTCTCTTCCATTTTTATTATTTAAGCGAATGCAAGGGAAAGATAGCTGCAAAATCTGAATCAGCAAACAAGGCCAGGTAATTGCTTTTGAAACTTTTTGATCCGATTGGAGTGGATTGGCGGAGGATGGGTTTCCGGTTATGCAAAATTTATCATGTCAATAAAAAAGAGCATTTATCCCCCTCCAACCATCCCACCCGCATGATCCGCATACGACAACCACAATTGCTGTGGCTGTACCTTCAGCAAAGGCAACAGCGCCTGTGGTGAAGCAAATGCTTGCACGCTTCCGCCTACTGTAGCCATTAAGTCGCCATTCAATTGATCGAGGCAAGTGATCACCAGTTTTTTGGGGGCCGTGCCCGAAAAATTTCGGTCACTGTCCAGGGCATAATTCAATAAATCCACATCAAGTGGGGCCACCCGCAGGTGGCCTTGCCATTCGTTGTAGCAATTGGTTTCACGGGGGTTGGGGGTATAATTCAACTTAAGGCCTTCATTGGATAAAAAACCGATGCCGTGGCGGGACTGGTACGCCCGGGTGATGTAATGCACTTCCGGTTGCGGCAATTGGTAGGTTTGAATCAGCTCCATGGCATTGCGCGAAGTGGTATAAGCCCTGGTAACGTTGGGAAAAAACCCAAAATCGCGATCAAGCAATATGCCCTGGCTGCCTTCAAAAACCAGCGCATCAAAGCCCCGTTGGTTGACGTGAGTTGTCAGGAAAGTTTTTTCTTCCACCATTTCAATCAGCGGCAAAACCTGCTTTACCGCTTCAATAAATGCGTCGAGTGGTTCTTGCAAATCCAGCATCAATAAGGGGTTGTGCACCTTGCGGCGGTAGTACTCGCCAATGGCCAGGAGCTTTTGTTCCAGCACACTGGGGTAAACCAAATCCTGAACATACAAACGGTAAGGCGTCATTTCATTGCGTTCCATCGTAGCTCCAAACCCCATGCCACAACTGCCGTGGGCATTTATTTTTTCGGAGGCGCGGTTGTGGTACACATCGTAAGGCGTGGTGACCTGCGCCAGCGCGTCGAGATAGATAGTCGGGGCAGGGCTTGCCCCTGCCCCAACAAACGCCTGGTATTCCTTCAAAAAATTCTCCGGTGCAAAAGCGCAATACCGACTCCAGTAAGTAGCCGCACTCGCCATGCTTCCCGCGCCGATGCTTGAAAACACGTGCCGTTTTCTTTCCGCATCTACCACGGTATGCCCCGCCTGATGGCCACCCGAAAAGCGAATCACCAGTGGATGATGGGCTTGCCGACAAAGGAAATCGGTGGTTAGACCCTTTCCCTCGTCGCCATAGCCCAGTCCAAGTACTATTTGTGTTTTCATCAGTGGGTTAAATTATAGCCGCACTACCCCGCTGTCGCCGCCAGCTTTGAGTACGTCCGTATTCACCTTCATCAAGGCATTTTTGACCGAATTGGCAGTAGCTGCGTCAAATTCAGCGGCAACTTTGTCCAGATTAGCCCCATTGATCACTGCCACCGTAGAGGCAATCAGTTCAGCCACCGCCATGTGGTTGTCCAGGATCAGCGCCCTTTCGCCGAGGAGTTTTTTCCAGTAGCCAATCACATCCGGGTTGTCTTTGTAGCCGGTTTCGTTGATGTGGATGTGAAATACGTGGTACATGCGTTGGGCTTGTGCCAATACTTGCGCATCGGTGATCGGGTCGGTTTGGGCATAGCCCATCAGGTCTTTGAGCCGATCTGCGGCCACCGAGTCCCAGCTTTTTTCATCACCGATGGTGAACAAGAAACCTTTGCGGCCTCTTATTTCAAAACAATCGATGCTGGTGTGTCTACCTCCTACCAGCCAGGCCAGCAAGTAAGATTCCATGTTTTGGCCACCGCCACCACCTTCGATGTACACTTTCGACAGGCAGTCGTTCAGCTCGTCGGTACCAGATTCAAATTGGCCAATTTGCAGCGGAGCGCGGTCGGTGTGGTGGTCTCCAATGGCCGAAAACATCACCTGCGGATCTTCTACGCCATGTGCCAATAGCGTATCCATCAACGAACCCAGTTTGTGGCGAATCAGCATTTCGGGAATTTGACCCATCGATCCCGTTACGTCCAGGAATACGGCAATGGCCAGAGAGTTGGGGTGGGCGTCGGAATCGCGGCTTTCGCGAAACACGAGTTCTAGGGGATTCATCAGGGGGTTTATGACGCTGCCGAAAATTTCATCAGCAGATTTACTGGAATAACTGGTTTTTAAGTGCGAATAAGCATCGCTAGACCATGAAGTGTAGCCCATTTTGTTTGGTTTTTAAGGATAAAGTTGTTGAATCTTATAAATTTAGTGGAACAAACTTCTTAGGAAAGTGCTTTTCCAGGAGTTTGCGGTACTTGTCGTAGCATTCGTAGGCATCGGTATGTGCGGTAAGTAGAAAGTCGATGTACGATTTTAGGTGTGTTTTTTGCAGCTTCACGCCCATGCCCGAAGGGTCTCCCAGCAAGACAGCGGTAGTGCGTTTGCAGAGTTCAAGATCGGTGATTGGTTGCGCGATTTTGTCCACAAAAAGGGCGTTCGGGTACCAATGCTTGTATTTTGCTGAGATCGTTTTTACCGTTCCTTCGCGAGACGTCAGGTGGTAAAAAGAGCCGATGATGATGCCGTGGGTTTCGGGTACGACAAAGACACTTTCGGGATTGATGCCACCATGCGTCCAGCCTTCTTGTGCCAGCCAAGCCGAAAACTCAAGCAAGCGCGACAAAATCCAGTTGGCGTGGCCTTGGGACAGCGTCAGTCCAGTCAGCGGTGCTGCCCAGTGGCTGAGTTGCAAGGTCAGTGCTTCGCCATCCAGTGACATGGATGCTGGCAAATACCGCTTGAAATGTTGTGCCGCAGGGCTATTCAAACTTTTGAGGTAACCGCAATTGCGGTACGATTGCATCAGTAAAGTTGGGTCGCCTACAAAAGTGATGGTTTGGTTTTGGGCGCGTACCGCTCCTGCATCATCCACAAAACGGTAGCCCTTTTCCCAGCCTTCTTTGAGCCCGTTCAAACGGGCAAATGCACCTGCTGCTCCGGGGATGCTGCAAACATCGGGATGGAGTACCTTCGCAATGTCTGCGTAGTGTTTTCGCCAGTTTGACAGATCCACCACATCCCCCAGGTGAGAAGCGTTGTTGATTTTGTCGATGTATTCTTGCGGAGTCATACACTTGGTTTTGATTCTAAACTAACCTTTGGTGATTCAAATATACATTAGCTTAGTTTAAAAGTCAAACTAAGCTGTGTTTTATTCGATCAAAAAATGGAAAGTCTCGAGTAAGTGGCTTATTTATCCGATATACGCAAGCCTGGGGCAGAAGGTTATCCCTAAAAAATTCGTCTAATCTAAAATATCGACAGCAATGCGGAAAAGGCCTTATTGAAATCCCGATTTTGCGAAAGTGGAGGCAGGTTAAGCGAAAAACTGTTTGAGACCCGACGCAGGCCAAGGCCGATTGGTTCTATTTTAATCATGGCAATAAAGCCCTGTTAGGGGCGAAATATGGGTAGAAAACATCGGGACCGTTGTTTTCTACCCATATCACGCCCCTAGCGGGGCTTCCGATGCACGAAATAATAGAACCAATCGACTCTGCGACGCAGAAGGGGCGAGTTTTTTTCGCGCCGCAGGAGCTTTTGCAAAATCGTTTAAAACTAAAACCGATCGACCCTGCTCCAAACCCACACGCCCAAAATTCCAACCCCAAGCGTATTCACACTCCCATGCAGGGCATACATCCAGGGGATGGACAAAAAAGGCAGTGGGAAATAAGTGCGCCAGCCATACAGTAGCGCCAAAGTCATTCCTAAAAACAGACAGCCAGCAATGCCCAATTGCCCACTGCGTCTTAGCACAGGGCTGTTTTTTTCAAAAGCCAAACAAACGTGCCAGACCGCCAATACGATTCCACCACTGGCCATAATGGTTGCAGCAGCCGTCTCTATCCAGACAGGTGCATCAAATTGGGATAGCGTAATGCCCAAAGCAACCGCAGGAATGCCGCTCACGATGAGCAAACTCAACACTTGAGCAGCCACTCTTGACCTGGCTTTCGACAATACCTGTGCGGCAATCCAAGGCAACAAAAAACCTGCGTAGTGAAAATGAGCTGCGGTCAGTAAAATGATAATTGGACTAAAACCGAGTGGCGTCCAAGACAATCGATCGCTGAATGCGGCAATGGTGCCAACAGGGAAGAACAAATAAGCCGAAAATAGGGCAATCTCGGCGTAATCTCTATTTGACAGCAGAAAATTTTGAAGTGCCTTGCCCAAGGTTAGTATCGAAACCAATAGCCAGGGTAGGCTCAATATTGCAGCCAAAACACCGGGTTGCTGGGTATAAGCAGCCAGCAATGCCCATGCAGCCAGGGCTACCGCGATTTGTTCTCTCTGGCGTTCAACAATCCCGGTGCGCTGCAAAACGATGGGTATCAGCACCATTGCGGCCAGCACAATCAGCAGTTCTACCCAATCCTTTTCCAGGGGATGCAAGATGCCACGGTATACCCAAAAACCAAAGAACCCAATGTTACTCAACAAGTATATGCTTTTCATAGCTTAGGCTTTGGTGCTTACTGCCTCTTGCATGGCAGCAAACGAATCGCGTCGAAACTTGCGCTGATACGCCCTGCCCAGGGGGTAAGCCAGCCAAATGTACCAGCGATTGGGCCTGGAAAAAGCCTGGATACGGTACCACACACTGCCGTCGTCGCGGAGTTCCACCATAAAAATTTCTTCTCCTTTTTCGATGTGCGGAGGCAGAGTACCATACGCAAAGCCAAAACGGGCAGGCTCATCAATGAGGTAAACAATGCGGGAACTGTTGCGCCACCACCAAAGGCCAAACAAGCGAAACAACACCAAGACTTCTTGTCCAACTTCTACTGGAGCATTGCCAGGGTAGATTTGCGTCCAATCCCGTGGAAACATCGCCCAATGCCGCAAGGCTTGCGCCGCTTTTACAAAAATGGCATCACCAAAACCCAGGTGGGTTTCCTCACGGTCGTGTTCGTATCCAGGAGGGAATTGCCGAGCAGAAGCACCCACTTCGGGATAGGCGTATGGACTGGATTTTTGCGCCAGCCAATGTTCATGTAATACTAAATCGGGCGGAATGGTAAACCAAGGATTCATTCTTTCAAAATTTATTGAAAATTATGAAAATTAAACGCCGCATGGCGAACCCTTGTTTTATGAAACCAATAAAAAATCAAAGCGCATCCAATCCGGCCAATATCACCCCACAGGCCCACTCAATTTCCTGCTCAGAAATAATCAGTGGCGGGGCAATCCGCATGGACTCGGCATTAAACAAAAACCAGTCGCTGATTAGTCCTTGTTCCAAACAATAGTGGATGACTTTCATTACCGCATCGAAACTACCCAGATCCACCGCCATCAACAAGCCCGCGCTGCGGACTTCAAGAATTTTGGGGTGTTGCAGCAACTTGTGGAAAAGTGCCTCTTTGGCTTTGACTTCAGCAACGTAAGGGGTATCCAACAGGGTTTGCAAGTTGGCCAGGGCTGCTGCGCAACACACCGGATGCCCCCCAAAGGTAGTGATGTGTCCCAGGATGGGGTTTTCAGACAGTACCTGCATGATCTCCCGCGAAGCAACAAATGCACCCATCGGCATGCCGCCGCCCATGGCTTTGGCCAAAAGCAATACATCGGGCACAATGCCGTACTGTTCAAAAGCAAAGAGGCTTCCAGTGCGCCCAAACCCCACCTGGATTTCATCCAAAATCAGCAAAGCACCAACGGCGGTGCAGCGTTCGCGCAATTTTTGAAGGTAGTTGCCAATGGGTTTTCGCACCCCCCACTCTGCCTGTACGGTTTCGACAATCACCGCCGCCGTATTTTCGGTGATTTGCTCCAAGCACCATGCGCAGTTGAATTCGATGTGCCGAATGCCTGGAAGCAGTGGGTGGTAAGCCTGGGTAAAATCTTTGGGCCACATCAAGCTGGCCGCCCCCTGGGTACTGCCGTGGTAGGCGCGTTTACAAGCTACGATCTCCGCGCGACCCGTATATCGCTTGGCGAGTTTCATGGCGCCTTCGGTGGCTTCGGTACCCGAATTGACAAAATATACCGACTCCAAGGGCGCGGGCAATTGCTCCGCCAAAAGCCTAGCCAATTGTACTTGAGGATCAAGAACATACTCACCATAAACCAGGGTGTGCATGTACCGATCCAATTGCCCCTGAATGGCGGCCAACACGCGCGGATGGCGATGCCCCAAATTGCTGACACTGATGCCCGCAATGAGGTCAAGGTAGGGTTTTCCGGCAGGATCATACAAGTACATGCCTTCAGCGCGATCAATTTCGAGCATCAGCGGATTGGGGCTGGTAGGAGCGAGGTGTTGCAAAAACAGTTGTCGAGGATGCATAAAAACGGGTTTGAGCATAACAAAAGTGCGAAAAAAATGCTTGCCGAGGCCAACCCTTCCATCTATTTTACCGTATAAGATACAGGAGTGGATTTGGCGAGGAAAAACCTTTGCACAATTCAGTTTTGCATTTTTTTCATTTGTTACCAAAAATTTAAAGCACGGAAATGCTTTGCAGAAACAAAATTTTTTCAGTATCATTGAACGCGAACTCAAAAAAGAGATATTTGTGTATGCGTTTGTTAAGATGTTAGTCCCATGAAACAGCTATTGTTACTGGTGTGCATTTTGATTTCCTCCATCTACTTCTACTTCAACGGATCTGCGTCGTGGTCGGGTGAGTACGCTATTCGAGGTATCGATGTTTCTCATTATCAATCAGCTATCGACTGGAAAAAAGTTGCCAATCAGCAGCTTGACTTTGTTTTTGTGAAAGCTACTGAAGGAATTACCCTCAATGATTCCTCTTTTAATAACAACTGGAAAGCCATCAAGGACGAAGGTTTGCGCAGAGGTGCTTACCATTTTTACCGCGCCAATGTTTCTCCTGAACAACAAGCCCTCAATTTTATCCGCAATGTAAAGATGGAAGCGGGCGATTTGCCGCCGGTTTTGGATGTGGAAACCCTGGATGGGGCGGGAAAAATTGAGTTATTGGCGGGAATGGTCACCTGGCTGTACATGGTGGAAATCGCCTATGGGGTCAAACCGGTCATTTATTCCAATCAAAAATTCTACAACACTTACTTATCGGGGCAATTTGAAGATTATCCGCTTTGGATTGCCCGTTACCACAACGCATTGCAACCCAATTTGGCCGATGGCCGCAAATGGAATTTTTGGCAGCGCCGCGATACCGGAAAACTCGACGGCATCGAAGGGGATGTAGACATGAACGTGTTTCAGGGCACCCACAAAGAACTGGAATCAATGTGTATGCCTACTGCTTTAGAAAGTAGACCTTAAAAAGATTTCTAAGTTAGCTTGATTAGCCAAATAATACTTCGGCATTAATCACCAGATCAGGCAGCGCTGGTGCAGCACTGCATACGGTTTGGCCTCTACAAATCGTCACCGATTCAGGTGAAGTATACACATACACTTGTTTGGATTCGGGAAAAATGTGCCATACCACTTGCACTCCCGCCAGGAAATATTCGTCCAGTTTACTGTTGATTTTATTGGCGTTGTCGGAAGGAGAAATGACTTCAGCAACCCAAGGGGCAATTTGATTTTCGCCTTGCTTCATCAAACGACGTTGCTCACCCGTATAAAAAGAAATGTCTGGCCGACGCAGCTGATTGGGCGTTGTAAGCATATCCGTTTCAGTAATTAATCCGCCTCCAGTTTTTGACGCTTCTGTTTTTTGAAAATACGCCATTAAAAGAAAATAAATTTCAGCTTGCTGTTGGTTCATTCCTTGATATTTTTCAACGATGCCATCGTTCCATTCGTATTTGTATCCATCTTCCTGGTCAGCATACTCCTTCAGAAAGCGCGCTTTCGATACCTTGCGTGGTTGACGCAGTGGAGCTTTAGGCTTTGGTTCGTTTGTTGCTATGCTCGTAGACATTTTGCTGTTTTTTACAAAAATAAGGATTTGTGGGGAATAATGCTTTGGTGATTTCGTCGGGGTGGCCCTACGTGGACACCCTTCGGGCGGCCAATTTAGCGGGGCAACCACAAAGGGTTGCCGCTACAGGACAACTTGTTCCTGGTGCTTCCACATTTCCTGGAATGGGGCACTGTTTTCACGAAGGTATTCAAACGTACCTTCGTCTACCACCCGGCCATTTTCCATGACGTATACGTAGTCGAAATGCACAAGCAAGTGCAGGCGGTGCAAGGCCGATACGATGGCTTTATCAGAAAAATCCTGAAACATGCGCTCATAAATCAGCAATTCCGTTTTGGGGTCAACGCTACTGGTGGGTTCGTCCAGGAGGATGATGTCGCTGTCTTTGGCCGCCAATACCCCTCTTGCGAGTGCCAGGCGCTGTTTTTGACCTCCAGATAGGTTCACTCCTTTTTCGCGAATGCTGGAGAGCAGTCCGGAAGGCAACTGCTCTACTACTTCGGAGAAATGCGCCGTTTCGCACACCCTCATTACCTCTTCATTGCTGAAAGGCAGGCCCAGGGTGATGTTGTATTCTATCGTATTTTCAAAAATCTCAGGTTCTTGAGGAAAAAGCGTGATGTAATCGGACAAAACGTCCAGTTTGTCATACGACTTGCTGTCAGCTTCTAGTCTTAGGCCGGATTTGGGTGGATACAGTCCCCGCATCAAGGCTAGAAGGGTACTTTTTCCGCTCCCGCTCTCCCCAATCAGGGCAATGCGTTTGCCGCGTTCGATCTGGATGCTCAGGTCGTGAAGGCCGGGTCGGTATTGGCCTTCGGCGGGTGTGCCATCCACTTCGTGTACATAGTTGAGGTTGCTGAGTCGGATGGTTTTCCAGTGAGCAGGCAGGTTTTCTGTAGGTTCGGGGAGGTGCTGCTGGTCGTAAGCTTCGAAGATGTTTTTGGCCGTTTGTACATCGGTGTGGTGATTGACAATTTCGTTGTACTGCCAGGCGATGTCGTGAAACACGCTGGTAAACCGTTGCACGTACCCCGTTAATGTAACCAGCCCTCCAATCAAAAAAAGTTGCCCAGGAACGTAATTCTGGTAAATGTAACCCAACATGATGGTGCAATAAATCAGCACTACGATGCTGTCGACCACAAACCATTTGAGTTCATTGACCACGATTTTTTTCTTGAATGGCGGAAAAATGTCTGCCACTTTTTGCAAAAGGCCACTCTCCATGCGTTTTTCCAGGCGTAGTGTGATTACGGTAATGATATTGGAGAGGCTATCAAAGAGGGTAGCAGATACGATGTGTTCTTTTTCGTTGGTCTCTTTCTGGTGCCGAATGTAGGGTTTGTCAAACACAAATATGATGTATAAGGCTACCACTCCCATCAAAATCGCAATTGATCCAAAAATTGGAGAAAAATAAAGCATGGCTGCAAAAGAAAAAGCAAACTTGGCAAAGGCATGAATGTACATGTGTCCGTTTTGGAAAAACTCTTTTAACGCCTCGTAAGCTTTGCGTACGCGGTTGATGGTCGATCCGCTGTGGTTGTCCTGGTGCCATTTCACGGGCAAACGCAGGACTTTGTGGTACATTTCCTGTAAAAAATTTCGACTCAGGTTGAAGGCCAGCGTTTGCTCCATGATCCTGGCAAAACCGTGGAATCCCCAATCGCTGAAGTGCAGAATCAGGTATGCGCCGACGTACAACCAGGTAGAATACAACACATCGGTACCTTTTTGTTGCAGCTCATTGACCAGCCAGCCCCAGATAATGGGTGTTCCTGCATTGATGATGTTGCTAGCCGCAAACATGCCGTAAATTACCGCGTACCGGCTGCGCTCCTGCTTGGCGTATTTCCAGGCAGTGATCATTAAAGAAACATAGGGGTTGCTGGCAATTGAGCTGAACATGGCAGGAATGGTTTCGCGGAAACAAAATTAGATACCTTAGTCTGACGCAAAAAATTACTTCCCGATTTTTTGAGAGGCTTTTGAATAGGAAGCTCACTTGAAATGAACCATTCGACTTCCTATTCAAAACCCAAAATCGGGAAGTTAATTTTTCTGCGTTACTTACGCCCAAAGAACCATCCCTCATCCGAAAAAGTTTCCACTCCCGCTGTCATTGTGGCTGACAAATTGGCATCTTACCCTATTTCAGGTAGCCTTGGCACAACCTTTGACCTGTAGGAGCTGAACGTAACCGTTCTTTCCAAAATTTATCTTTTCCAGATTAATAAAAAACCAAAACCAACATGGCAGTAAAGGAAATTACCCTCAGCAATGCCGCTCAGGAAAAAATCAAACGCGGCATCGACAAACTCGCCAATGCCGTTAAAGTAACCTTGGGGCCAAAAGGTCGCAATGTAGTCATTGAGAAAAAATTTGGCGCTCCTCAAGTAACCAAAGACGGGGTTACCGTAGCCAAAGAAATTGAACTGGAAGACCCCATTGAAAACATGGGCGCTCAAATACTCAAAGAAGTTGCCTCCAAAACGGCCAGCTTGGCAGGCGATGGTACCACTACCGCTACGGTATTGGCACAAGCCCTGATCACCGCTGGTTTGAAAAGCGTTACTTCTGGGGCCAACCCAATGGATCTGAAGCGAGGCATTGACAAAGCAGTTAAAGCTGCCGTAGCTAACCTCAAAGAGCAGGCAGAACAAGTAGGCGACGACTACAGCAAAATCAAGCAGGTTGCCTCCATCTCGGCCAACAACGACGAAGAAATCGGTGAATTGATTGCCAACGCCATGAAGCGCGTAAGCAAAGACGGCGTCATCACCATCGAAGAAGCCAAAGGTACCGAAACCTTTGTGAAGGAAGTTAGTGGGATGCAATTTGACCGGGGTTACCTTTCTCCTTACTTCGTAACCGATCCGGAGCACATGGTTGCGGAATACGACAACCCTTTCATCCTGATCCATGACAAGAAAATTTCTAACGTAAAAGACATCCTGCCCATTCTGGAGAAAACCTCTCAAATGGGGCGTCCTTTGGTGATCATCGCCGAAGATGTAGACGGATCTGCATTGAGCACCCTGGTGGTCAACCGCTTGCGTTCAGTACTGAATGTTGTAGCCGTAAAAGCTCCTGGATTCGGTGATCGCCGCAAAGCCATGCTGGAAGACATTGCCATCCTGACCGGAGGTACCGTAGTCAGCGATGAACAAGGCTACATGCTGGAGAATACCGACGTAACCATGTTGGGCCAGGCGGAAAGAGTGACCATCGACAAGGACAATACCACCATCGTCAACGGCAAAGGCGAAGAAGATGGGGTAAAAGGCCGGGTGGCGCAAATCCGCTCTCAGATCGAGATCACCACTTCTGATTACGACCGCGAAAAACTACAAGAGCGCTTGGCCAAATTGGCGGGCGGGGTAGCCGTTTTGCACGTAGGTGCCTCCACAGAAACAGAAATGAAAGAAAAGAAAGACCGCGTTGATGATGCCCTGCACGCAACCCGCGCTGCCGTAGAAGAAGGCATCGTAGCTGGCGGCGGGGTAGCCCTGGTACGCGCCATCAAAGCGATAGCCAATGTAAAAGGCATCAACGAGGATGAAAACATCGGCATCGACATCGTACGCAAAGCGCTGGAATCACCTCTGCGCACCATTGCCGAAAATGCTGGCGTAGAAGGCTCGGTAGTACTGCAAAAGGTACTCAACGGCAAAAACAGCTTTGGCTACAATGCCCGTACAAATGTATACGAAGACCTGATGGCAGCAGGCGTGATCGACCCTACCAAAGTAACCCGGGTAGCTCTCGAAAATGCCGCTTCCATCTCTGGAATGGTATTGACTACCGAAGCCACCATCAGCGACAGACCGGAAAAGAAAAGCGCGGGCGGTGCAGGTGGACACCACCACCACCATGATGATTACGGGATGTAATTCCGTACAAATAGGAATAGAAAGAGTCGATTTGGGGTTAGAGCCTGAGTCGGCTCTTTTTATTTTAGCACTAGCTTAAATACATCCGATGCGTCTCCAAAAACCAATGCAGCATTAAACTGATCAACCTAGATCAACCTAAAAATCATCCCACCTTTTTTATTATCTTAGACCCATTCTAAATAATTCCCAAAAATTCCGTTTTCCTTGCTATTGCCAAAAAAATTTACTTGATTTGGCAGCTCAACGAAATTAAATTCTTTCTTCCATTTTCTGCGGGAGATAAATTGCAATTGCCTTGACGCGCTTGTGTTTCAGAATAGGAAAGTTTCAAATTATCATAACCTATGTCACTAAAGATTTCAGTAACCATTAACGGAAAGCAATACACCAGCCAGGTCGAGCCTCGGCAATTGTTGGTGTATTACCTTCGAGAGGCACTCAGCCTCACTGGCGCACACGTCGGGTGCGATACCAGCAGCTGTGGAGCTTGCACCGTACTCATAGATGGCCAGGCAGTAAAGTCCTGCACCACCTTGGCAGTACAAGCCGATGGCACCAATGTAACCACAGTTGAAGGCTTGGCCAAAAACGGCACTTTACACCCCATTCAGGAAGGATTCCGCCAGGAGCACGGCCTGCAATGTGGCTTTTGCACCCCCGGCATGATCATGTCTGCCGCCGATCTTTTACAAAACAATCCTGATCCATCCGAATCGGAAATTCGCCACGCGCTGGAGGGCAACTTCTGCCGTTGTACGGGTTACCACAACATCGTCCGGTCAATTCAGTGGGCAGCTAAAAAATTACAAGAAACCAACGCAGCAGTACTATGACATACATCGGTCAATCCGTAAAGCGCGTTGAAGACAAGCGCTTTACCACAGGCAAAGGCAAATACACCGACGACATCAAACTCGTTGGCATGACCCATGCCTTCATCGTGCGCAGCCCTTATGCCCACGCCAAAATTTTGAGCATCGATATCGATGCCGCCTTGGCTCATCCAGGGGTAGTTGCCATCTTTACGGGCAAAGACATTGCAGCCGCAGGCATCAATGGCGTGCCCGCTGGCTGGCAAGTCAACTTCAAGGACGGCACCACCATGAAAGAGCCGCCCCACCCACTGTTGGTCGCAGACCGGGTGAAGCACGTAGGGGATGGCATTGCGGTAGTGATTGCCGAAGATGCCGCCACCGCACAGGATGCTGCCGAACTCGTGGAGATCGAATACGAAGTGCTGCCTTGCGTCACCAATCCTGCTGAAGCCATCAAGCCCGGCGCGCCACAAGTACACGACTCAGCACCTAACAACATGTGCTTTGACTGGGAATTGGGCAACCCCAAGGCGGAGGTAGATGCAGCCATTGCTGCTTCGCACCACGTTACCCGCCTGGATTTCATCAACCAGCGCATGGCACCTAATGCCATTGAGCCACGCTCGGCGATTGGGTACTACGACGATTCCAAAGACAAATACACGCTGTACACCACCTCACAAAACCCGCACCTTACCCGTTTGTTGATGTGTGCGTTTGTATTGGGCATTCCTGAACACAAAGTGCAGGTAGTTGCGCCAGACGTAGGTGGTGGTTTTGGTAGTAAAATTTTCCATTACATCGAAGAGGCACTGGTGACCTGGGCATCCAAGCAAATTGGTCGTCCCATCAAGTGGACATCAGGCCGCAACGAAGCCTTCTTAACCGATGCGCATGGCCGCGATCACGTGACCACTGCGGAAATGGGTTTTGACAAAGATGGCAACATCACCGCCTTGCGAGTCAACACCGTGGCCAACCTGGGTGCTTACATCTCTACTTTTGCGCCAGCGGTACCCACTTATTTGCACGGTACGCTGTTGCAAGGCTTGTATACCACGCCCAAAATCCACATCGACGTTGTTGCTGCTTTTACCCACACCAATGCCGTAGATGCCTACCGTGGTGCGGGTCGCCCGGAAGCAACGTTTTTGCTGGAGCGCCTGATTGACACTGCTGCCCTGGAATTGGGGATCGATCCCGCCGAGCTGCGTTACAAAAACTTCATTCCTGCCTTTGACGGCGTAACGCAACCGGGTTACCAAACCCAGGTCGCGCTGCAATACGACAGCGGCAACTACGAGCCGGTTTTGGCCCGTGGCCTCGAAATGGTCGGTTACGAGCAGTTCCGCCAAGAGCAAGCAGAAGCCCGCAAAAATGGCAAATTGCTCGGCATCGGGTTCTCTACGTACATCGAAGCTTGTGGCATTGCGCCGTCGGCAGTAGTAGGCGCGCTGGGTGCTCGGGCTGGTCTGTACGAATCGGCTCAAGTGCGCGTACAACCTACGGGCAAAGTGAGCGTCTTCACGGGTTCACACTCTCATGGCCAGGGTCACGAAACCACCTTTGCACAGGTTGTTGCCGACCGTTTGGGCATTGCGATGGAAGACATCGATATTGTACACGGCGATTCCGATTCGGTTGCCTTCGGGATGGGTACTTACGGCTCGCGCTCCCTGGCAGTAGGCGGTAGCGCCATTGTGAAGAGCATCGATAAGGTGCTGGAAAAAGGGGCGAAAATTGCTGCCCACAAGCTCGAAGCTGCCGAGGAAGACCTCGAATACGCTGGTGGCAAATGGACGGTAAAAGGTACGGATAAGAGCATCGGTTTTGGGGATATTGCCCTCACGGCATATGTGCCACACGATTACCCTGCGGGACTGGAGCCAGGACTGGACTTCTCCAGTTTTTATGACCCCACCAACTTTACTTACCCATTTGGCTGCCACATCGCCATTGTGGAAGTGGATGCAGAAACCGGCAAGGTAAGTCTGAAGCGCTTTATTGCGGTGGATGACGTGGGCAACGTGATCAATCCGATGATCGTAGATGGGCAAATCCACGGTGGTTTGGCACAAGGCATCGGTCAGGCATTGCTCGAAGGTGTCGTATATGATGATGAAGGCCAATTGGTCACGGGTTCGTACATGGATTACGCCATGCCACGCGCCGATGATTTACCTTCTTTTGAAATTGACCGCACCGTTACACCTTGCCCTCACAACCCTCTGGGCGTGAAAGGAGCTGGTGAAGCAGGCTGTATTGGTTCTACCCCAGCCGTGGTCAATGCCGTAATGGACGCTTTGGCGCCATTCGGGGTCATCAAAAACCTGGAAATGCCCCTGACGCCTCAGCGGGTATGGCGGGCAATGCATCAAAAAAATTAAAAACCATGATTCCTGCAAATTTCGAATACCACCGCGCCGGATCAGTTGATGAAGCATTGAGCCTGTTGGCACAACACGATGGCAACGCCAAAGTGTTGTCTGGAGGCCATAGCTTGATCCCCGCGCTCAAATTGCGTTTAAATCAGCCCGCAGCACTTGTCGATATTGCGCGCATTGCTGATTTGCGTTATATCCGTTTGGACGGCCAACACATCGCCATCGGCGCAGCCAGCACCCACAAGGACATTGCCACTTCGGCGCTGCTGGCGGAGCACATCAGCATGATGCCACAAGCCGCGGTAATGATCGGCGACCCACAGGTACGCAACGTAGGTACCATTGGGGGCAGCATTGCCCATGCCGATCCTGCGGCAGACTGGCCAGGGGTACTGCTTGCTGCTGATGCACAAATAGTATTGCGCAGTGCCGGAGGCACGCGTACTTTGGCGGCACAGGATTTCTTCTTGGGCTTTTTCACCACTGCCTTGCAGGAGGGTGAAATTTTGACCGAAATCCGCGTTCCCGTCCCAGCTGCTGGTACAAAATCGACTTACCAGAAGTTTCCCCAACCAGCTTCTCGTTTTGCCATTGTTGGTTGTGCCGCTATGGCTACTTTGAGTGGAGGTACTTTCACCCACGTACGGGTTGCCTTCAACGGTGTAGCGGATGGTTGCTTTCGGGATGCAAATGTGGAAAAGGCCATAGAAGGTCAGGCTGCTACCGCAGAAAACATTGCTGCTGCTGCTGCCCATGCAGCCCAAGGCGTGTCTATCCTAAGCGACCATTATGCTGCCGAGGATTACCGCCAGCATTTGGCGCAGGTGTATGCCAAGCGGGCGTTAAGTGCTCTAGCAGGATAATTGAAAATCTTTATTGCCAATATTGGACGGCGGCGGGGTGTACTCGTCGCCGTTTTTTTGTGCTAGATTTTTTCTCAGACACATTTCATTTCCTCTAAATCTTTTTCCCCGACAAAGCTGTTGATAATTACGCAAATGCGAATAAAATCAAGCGATCAATGTCATCCCATACTTTTACCCTGATTGAGGCTGGAGCACCCCTGGCGCAAGCGAAACGCGCCATTTTGCTGTTTCATGGCCGGGGCGGTTCTGCTGCCGATATTTTAAACCTCGGTGAAACACTTGCCCCAGAGGGCACTTATCTGGCCGCTTTGCAAGCCACCAACCATACCTGGTATCCGTACAGTTTTATGGCACCCGCAGCAGACAACCAGCCCTGGCTCGATTCCGCCTTGGCCAATGCCCGGCAACTGTTTGAACAAACCGAAAAAGTCCTGCCTGCGGCACAGATTTACCTCGCAGGTTTTTCACAAGGTGCTTGCCTCACGTTAGAAACCACTGCCCGACTGGCGCGTCCTTTTGGCGGAGCCTTGGCTTTTACCGGCGGATTGATTGGCGAACATCTTGATTTGAGCCATTACAATGGCCATTTTGCGGGGATGCGGGTATTCATGAGCAATGGGGACCGTGATCCGCACGTGCCCTTGAGCCGCAGTGAAGAAAGCAAACAAGTATTGGAACAAATGGGCGCGGTGGTCAACCTGGCCGTGTATCCAGGTCGACCACATACCATCATGCAACAAGAATTGGCTTTGGTGCAAGAATTCATTTTTCAAACACAACCTTAACTCCTATACCCATTATGGAAAATTACAGCACCTTAATCGAAGCCCTGAATGGCTTGAAAACACAGGGTTATTCAGAGGATTTTAACCTCAAAGAGAGCTTTCTGGAATGTGGCGCGGTGGAACATCCCATTTTGCACGATGAATTCAGCATAGATCAGGTCTACCGCTTTGAGTCGAATTCGTCTGATCCAGATGAAGAAAGTGTTTTATACGCCATTTCTTCCGATAAGTATGGACTTAAAGGCACTTTGCTCAGCTCTTTTGGTATTTATGCCGATACGGTCACGGAAGAGCTGATTGCCAAGCTGAAGAATTTTTCCAATTAAGTTTTTTGGTGGGGCAGCTTCGCTGCTTTTTTTTCACCACCTTAGGCACTTAAGACACCTAAGGCACACCTAAGAAGCTGAATTGAAACGCATTGGCTCAGGTGGCGCTTAGGGACGAGGTGGTGAAAAAGAAAAGCTTCCTCCTATAAATTCAGCCAATACGTCACCTTCAGCACCAGCGCGCGGTTTTTTACATTGGGGTTTTGGAAAAACTGATCGGTGAAATAATTGTCGGAATACACCAAAAACAAATCCGAAACCGGACGGAAGCGCCACTGCAAGCGACTGTTGAGGTTGACGTTGTTGGCCTGGGTGTTGTACTGCAAGAAAGTGCTAAAAAACAAGCTGCGGCTAAAAGACAACTCCGTCCGGGGTCCAACCAGCCAAAAACTGGCGCTATTGTAAGGGGCGGGCAAATGGATGTCGTTGTAGGCGTAGGTCATGGCAAACACCCCATAAGGTTGCCAACGGTACACAAATTCACCATTGAGTCGGAAAATATTGCCGTTGAAATACTGCCCCGTACCCACATTGAGGGTGTAGGAAAATGGCTTGCGAAAATCCGAGATGTAGCTCAATTTGGTAGCATGGTAGGTGTACCCTGAGCCTTCAGGCAGTACTTCGCCCCCGGAGTTGGTCGGATCAAAAGCAAAATACAGGTACGTATAATCCTGACTCACTTGAAATTCCAGCGATGAGTTGCCCGGAAATTCCATAAAATACGAAAGTTGGTGGCTGCGGTCGGCCAGGTTGTAGCCAGGCACATTGTAGGTGATCGTATTTTGGAAGTTGAATCCGGTTGTATTGACCTTCTTGGCCCAGGCCGCTTTTTTGGGGAAAATATTGAGTTTAGTGATGTTGAATACCGAAAACTGCCCTGCCCGGGGTACAAAACCCACGTCGGCCCGGTAGTCGCTCCCTACGTACTGCATACCCGAAAGGACATTCCATTTGCGGGTAAAAAGCCCCATAAACGCTGCCGCAGATTGGGCATCCTTGTTGCGTTGATTGCCACTGAACGAGCGGTGGTAATAAAACTCTCCTTCCCATTTGTTGTCTTTGGAAAACAGGTTGTATTCCAGTCCCGCCACCCGGTTGTAAGCCCCAGCATTGTGGTGGATCTCGTCCTTATCGTTGACACTAAAATTTTCTTTGTTGACAAAAATACCACTGAAAGCCGAGCGGGTGAACATCTTGCGCTGGATCACCGCCGAGGTGTAGTTGGCTGGCCCCAGATTGAGGTCGCGTACCCGCCCGGTTTGCATGTTGAGCAGCCCTATGCGCCAGTTTTTGTCTAGTTTGCCACTCAAGCGCATCCCTGCTTTGATCGGTACGTTGAGGTTGCGGGTTACCGAAACGGTGTCGCCCTCGGTGGTCACCCTTCGAATGGTACCGTTGGCGAGTCCTACCCTGCGGCTGAAAAATGGGCGGCTATCCGGGAAGCCAAAGCGGCCAAACAAGTCTTCATTTTCCAGAAAGAACTGCCGTCGTTCTGGAAAAAACAATTCAAAGCGGCTGAGGTTGGTGATCTGTCGATCCACGTCTACTTGCGAAAAATCGGGATTCAAAGTCAAATCGAGATTGAGCGATGGCGTGATGGCAATTTTGGCATCCCCGCCAATATTGGCTTTGGTTTCGCTGGGCAATTTGAACTCAAAATCCTTTTCGGTTCGGGCAATGGCGTACGGTATGATCGATACATTCGCTCCGGGTTGCGGTGGAGCGTCCTCCCAAACCATGAATCCGGTATAAGCCATATGCAGCGGGCGAAAGGCGCGGGGCACGGGCACCCAGGTAGAAGCTTCATTTTGTTTGAGTCCAAAACGGATAAAATTCATGCGCCAAACGTTTTGTCCAGCTACCAATTTATAACGCAAGGTTTTGAAAGGAATGGCCATTTCCACTACCCAATGGTCGGTGTGGTTGCTGATCTCGGAGTACCATTTGTTGTCCCAATCGGGCGACATGTTGGTGCCGTTGTCGATCATCCCTTCCCGCTGCACATTGAAAGGCGTGACCGCAAAATGAAAGCCATTGAGCTTGTCATTGAAAGGATCGATGTTGATGGAAAATACATCACTGACCCCGCTCACGAAATCCCGTTTCAGAGAAGTGGTGATGTAATCTGCTTGATTTTGGTACAATACCGCCCCGATGTACAGAAAGTTTTGGTCAAAAGTGATGCGCACTTCCGATTTCAAAACCGAAAAAGCCGTATCAAAAGGGAAATTTTGGAAAAAATCTTTGGCCACTTGGGCGTTTTGCCAGGCGGGTTCATCCATCGTGCCGTCCAGGCGCATGGGTTCAGCAGATTTGCGGATGCGAAGCTGGTATTTTTCAGAAAGCTCGGGCGCTTGCGCGTAAGCACTAAGCGCAGCCAAAAGGCAAAGCCCGCTCAGCAGGCAGGTGATTTTCATACCAATTAAAGGTTAGGGCGGTATTTAATGGCGCAAATTTCAGGAATATTATGGTGGAAACCAAATCCAGGTTTATACTTCCAGGTAACCCCGGTTTTTCAAAAACGAAAATTTGGGGTGGTCATTTTGCTGCAAAAGTGCCTTGATTTGAGCAGTCCAACACACTACTTTTATTGCAAAATCCAAATAGAATATTTATGACACTTACCAAATTTAAAACCCGTGTAGAATTTGCACAGGAGTTGGGCATGTCTACTAAAACACTGCTGCGCAAATTAAAAGCCGCAAATTACGCGCTACAACCTGGCTTGATTTCGCCGGAGCATCAACTGGCAGTACTCAGGTTGTTTGGGTGTATTTATGGTTCTCCGTAAATATAAGGGACGCAAAGTTTAAAATCAGGGTTTGATTTGATGAACTTTGCGGCATCTCTGCTTTACTCCTCTACTGGCATTTTGCCTATCTCGAAATAGGTGCTAAAAACAAAAACTGTTTGCGCCACAGCTGTATGGTTAATTCCTTCGAATTCGAAGGGATTAAAATTGAGGTTTTGAATTGCGCCGTCAAAACTGCGACAGCTTGTCGCAGTTTCAGGGTGGAAATACCATGTAAAGTCTTAGAAACACAAAACTGCTACGCTCCGTAGCAGTTTTGCCCTCTCTGTAAGCACCTGAATCACATCGGACTTATGGTGACTTCAATCCAATTCTGGGTCGTGAGAGAAACGCAATTTGCTACCGACTCATTTTTAAACGCATCGAATTCGAAGGGTTTAAAATCTGGATAGTTTGGGAACGATAAAGAAAGGAAACCAGAAAATCGGGCAGCATTTTGAAATTCAGGCTCCAACCGCGGAGCGGTTCAATTCAGAATAGCCCCGGTCGTCCGGGGAGTTGAAGGATTTAGGCGGGTTCCACAACCACGGCAGTGGTTGAACACGGTCGCCAGGGGGGACAATCGCGGTAGGCCATCAGCACTACTTCTTGCCCAAGACATAGCCCCACCCCTGATTCTGCTTAGCTAACCAACGTAAAACCCTACACAAATCGCGCGGGGTCAGACAAGGTCCAGTCCTCTACCTCCAGACCTTCATAAACTACAAAATGCTTGGTATTATTAGTCACCAACACAAGGTTATAAACCATTGCTGTTGCTGCAATTAACACATCAAAATGATCATGCATGGGTGTTCCGGCTTTGTTGAGGCGGACTTTTTCGGATGCGAATACATCGAGTACTTTGGAGATAGGTAAGACGGTAACCGTTTCAGTCAACAAATTGATCAGTGCATGATTTTTTGCTGGGTCTGCGCTACTTTCGGCCCCAATTTTTAGTTCAGCTAAAGTTATCTCTGAAACAGAACAATTTTGAAGCCCAATCAAAGCAATCTTCTCGCGAATCTGGAATTTCTGCCTGAACAAAAAGATAACAATATTGGTATCGAGAAGGTATTTATTCATAGCGTCTCAATACTCCGGTTAAACACTCTTGCTTCTTCAATTTCTGCAATAATTTGCTCGGCAGTACGATCATCTATCCATGCCCCAGCCAAGGCATTCAGCTTATTCAATTTTTCTCGTTCATCTTGTTCAGATGCCGCATCGCGCTCTACTTTTTTTACCTCGATATAGTTCAAGGTCTTTAAAAAAAGCAGCAAGGTTGAAAGGTGTGCATTGTCTACATCTAAAGTAATACGTGTCATTTTTCGGCATTGATTTCAACAAATTTAATCCATTTAGCAGAATAGCGCAATTTTAATTTAACCTGAGTTATGGGATTATAGCTCCAATGCATCTATCATCTTGTAACCCTCGACTTTAGTCGGGGGCTCAAGGCCACCCACCTACTCACATCTAACATCACTCCAGCGGCTCACATCAGGAAATGGTATAGATGCAAGCCTCTGGAAGGATGTTAGATGTTAAGGGTGGGGCGCTTGGGTCCATCCGTTGAAACTGGCGGCTACAAGATGTTGGATGCGGTTGGTGCTAATCCACTATTCCATTTTTTTCAATTCAGCAGACACTTTCTACTGAATTCAAGTAGTGATTTGTAAATCAGATAGTTGGCTGAGTGGGAGGGTGGAAATAAAAAGAATTTAAGAAAAGGGGAAGGGGTGATTGCAATTGGTCAACGACCTGTTGACCAATTGCAATTTGGTGAAAAGATAAAACCGTTTACAGTATTTAAGATTGGAACTCGAAAAACCTTTCAGGTCGGGGAAACACAACAACAAGTCATAGGAACACAAAAATGCTACAGCTTGTAGCAGTTTTGCCATGGAGGCATGATCGCTCACTAAAGAATTGGAAATAATGCTGATGAATGCTTTGAAAAGCATTTACGGAGATTATAGCTCCAATACATCTATCATCTTGTAACCCCCGCCTTTAGTCGGGGGCTCAAGGCCACCCACCTACTCACATCTAACATCACTCCAGAGGCTCACATCAGGAAATGGTATAGATACAAGCCTCTGGAAGGATGTTAGATGTGAAGGGTGGGTACGCTTGGATCCACCCGTTGAAACGGGCGGTTACAAGATGTTAGATGTGCTTGGAGCGATAATTCACCGAACTCATGTTAACGAAGAAAATAAGGCTATTTTATTAAAATCTCCTCACTCATCCCAAATACATCTACATGAAAAATGAAATGATTTACCACCCCGCTTTCTATATACAGAAGTTCCATTTTTCCACAATTCATAAAACCATGCGCTATTTGTTCCACTTTCAGTACTAGTCCAAAATCTTCCGTAATTCCCTAGTCCAGAAAAAACTCCTGCTAAATCTTTAAATCCACCTATCATTATATTAAAATCTTTGAATTCTCCATTAGCAAAATTATTATATGATTTTTTTGGATCACCAATTGGAGTAGGAGATATTAT
>NZ_JBBAKG010000028.1:0-8511 GCF_040403615.1 Haliscomenobacter sp.
CCAAACGTCAGTACCTGGTGGAAGGCCAACAACCAGGTTCATTTTTCTTTGGATGACAAGAAAAAGCACCAATACGACAAATCATCCAAGGTTTGCCTGAAGGTGCGCTGGGATTCGATCTCTCGCGATCGTCAAAATGTTTGGTTTACCGATTTGAAAATTGACTCTCTCGCCAATCCCGTCATGGATAAAGTACGTGCTGAGTTTGGAGATAAAATTTGGTTGTCTTTTTGGTGCAATACGGGCAAAGGCGATACCCTGCTGGTACAACCTTTGCTGCTGACCCGTGGACACAAGGGCAAGTGGGGTGCAAACAACAGAACACCTATTTGCTCGGAAAAGTGGGTGTTTGTGAAATTCAATCTGGCCGAACTTGACTATTCCAAATGGGGTGAAGGGCCTGCACTGCCTGACCTCAAATCTGATGCCATCCGTTGCTTCGAAGTGGGTTTGCTCAATGGAACAACTGCTCCGAAAGGCTTTATTGAAGCGCATTTTGACGATGTGATGATTTCAAATTATGAGCCTTTTGCTAAGGAGGCAAAAGAAAAGTAAAAGAAATTAGGTGCTGCTTATGCAATTTCGCCTGTTTTTTCATCCAGTGAGGAACTAAAAACTCACAACCATGAAAAAACTGTACTTTTTACTGATTGCATCAATTTGGGGAATCACCCTGCTTGGACAAGCATCCATTACCCTCCACTGGCAAGTTACCAATGAACAAAATGAACCTTTGGTAGGGGTTAGTGTCTGGAAAAAACAAACTACCGAAGGTACTCAAACAGATGAAAACGGTATGTTTTCGATTAATGTAGTACCGGGGAGAGATGAACTTGAATTTTCTTACCTGGGGTATGAGACTTCAAAAATTGCGGTACGTAAAGAAATGAAGGAAAAAGGAGTCGAAATACTTATTCCTGCGGAATACAACTTGCCTGAAGTTACAATTTTAGCTTACAATGGATGGCAACACGGGTGTTGTTGCCTTGGTTACGTCGTTAGCAAAATTAGGGTGTTAGATACAATCCCCGCATTTAACATATCTCAACCCAAAATTCGGATTTACCCAACTCCAACCAGCGCTTCCGTATTTCTCCAGCAAGAAACGCCACTTGGTAATCTGGACTTGTACAACCTCAGCGGCCAAAAACTCCAAAGTTTCAACTTTAGCGATCAATTGAATGCATCGATCAATTTGGGAGACTGGCCTTCGGGAACCTACTTTTTGCGAAGTAGCAAGGGCTGGGTAGAGAAGCTCATTTTGCAGAAGCAATAGAAATAAAATAAGTAGTTGTCTACATTAAATCTGTCATTTAATGCAGACAACTACTTATTTCATTCCCGTTGCTTATTTTCTGCTATGATTTCCGCAATTTCCGCTGCTGTTTTATTGACAGCTTGGACAATTAAAGGAAGCAATACGCCATTTTTGGCAAGGGCCAAAATTATCTGCTTTTTTTCCTCTTCAGCTTTTAACTCGGCTTGTTCTTTTCCTCTGGCTTCGGCTTTAATCAATTTGGCATCAATCTCTGCTCTGGCATCTTCTTCCCGCATATCTACATAATCGTAAGCATCCAGTTCCTCCTGAGTCCAAGTGTGTTGATTCGCTTCTTCGTAGGCAGTAAGCAAGCCTTTGTCATCTACATTGCTGGGGACTAAGTCTAGATTTTCAGCATTTTTTATAAAGTATATCCATTTATCGGTCAAAGTACTCAGTTCGTTTTCTGCTTTGTTGAATTTCTTAAGTTCCACAAAATTGAATTCGACATCTTTGATGGTTACCTCGCCTGTATCTATGTCCAGCACACGGCTTCGACTTATGTAATGAGGATTTTCGGTGTGGCTAAAATCCAAAATGCCAATAAAATAAGCTGGTTTTAACTTTCTATACTGGTCTGCCCGTTGAATTTGACTCGTATAACTTTTGGTCAAATAATACAAGACCCGTTTATCGAAACCATCTTTCTCGGCCACCTGCATTTCTACAATAAACTGTCTCTTTTTTTGGTCGGTGGCACGCACATCTAAAATGCTCACTTTCCCGCCCCGTAGTTTTGGAAGTTGATAAGGATTCAGAATGGTTACTTCCATGATTTTATCCTTGCCTTCAAAACCCAGAATGGCATTGAGAAAAGAAATAAGCACTTCCGTATGGTTTTCACTACCAAAGATCTTCCTAAAAGCTACATCATTTTTTATATCGGCGAATTTCATACATACATTTTAATACAAAAATAACTGAATTTTGTATTTATTTCAACTTTTAATCAATAAAAGATTTTATCAAAAGTGCTCAATTCCCCACCCGTTCCATCTCATCACTGGCCGCGCCGCCACTCCGCCGTGCCGACTTCAGAGGCTTCCCAAAGCGATAGGAAAAGGCCAGGTTTACAACCCGCGAATCTCTGGTCAGCAGGAA
Organism: Haliscomenobacter sp.; assembly: GCF_040403615.1. Lineage (NCBI taxonomy): Bacteria > Pseudomonadati > Bacteroidota > Saprospiria > Saprospirales > Haliscomenobacteraceae > Haliscomenobacter > Haliscomenobacter sp. The sequence continues at coordinate 2,420 of NZ_JBBAKG010000028.1, forward strand.
ATATTCCTGGGCATCAGGGAAATCCGTCAAACCTTCCATGACCTGGGTGTAAAAGAGGTCGCGGATGCTGAGTTTGAGGGTCGCTTTTTTCTTGAACACTGGTCTGGAAATACCCAATGACAATTGCCCGGTATCGTAGAGCAGTTCTTGCAGGTCATTGCGGGCGCGGGTGGTATAAAAGCCTGAAATTTCAGCGCTGTACACGTCGTTGAGGCGAAATTGATTGCTGATGCTGAAATTGACCTGGGAGATCGAGGAGGAGTAAGTGCTGTTTTGGTAGCCTTTCAATTCTTTGTGGTTGAAGAGCACCTGTCCGTTGAAAGACCACCATTTGAAGGGCGAAAGTTGCAGGGCTACCGATGCTCCGAAATTGTACATCCTGCCCACATTGCCATTCGTGTAAATGAGAATATCTCCGCCATCGGATACGAAAAGTTGAGAAAAATAATTGCGGATGATGCTGTACGAAACCGAAGTCGTCAGAAAATCCTTGTATTGGTGGCTCAATTCCAGGTTCCAGGTATACTGCGGCAAAAAATAGGGGTTGCCCCGCTCGTAAGTGTATTTGTTGATGATGTTGACAAAAGGGTTGAGTTTTTGAAATTGTGGTCGATCCAATCTGCGGCCTACAGTGAGGGTGAAGGTGTTAGAAGAATCAGCCTGGAAGGAGACATAACTGGAAGGAAAAAAGCCCTGATACCGCCGCGAAAACGCCGAGTCGGGTCGCTCTATATTGCCCAATTGATTGGCATCGTAATTGGTGCGTTCGTAGCGCATTCCCAACTGCATGGAGAAACGATCCACTTTGTGTTCGTAACTGCTGTACAAGGCGTGGATGTTTTCTTTGTACAGGAAGTGATTGGTTTTGCCATAATCCTGCCGCCAAACGGTACCATTCCCTTTTTGATAATCCGCGGTGTTGTCGGTATCGATGAAGGAATTTTTGTACCCGGTTTCCAGTTTTCCGTTGTCGCCAATTTGCAAACTGTGGTCTATTTTGAGCGAGGTGATGGCCAATTGAGAAGGAAGAAATCCCATTGAGCCTTCCACATACCCCCCGTTGACCTGCAAGGAATTGTTGAAAAACTGCTCATTGTTGATGTCGTAGCTCAGCCAATCAAAATCCACGGAGAGCTGTTGCTTTTTGCTGAAGCTGTGTTTGCCAGATAAGTTAAGGCCAGCTGTGGTGAACTTCCCCCCGCTGGTGCTGCTGGTGGCAATGGTGGAATCGGTTCCCCCTTGCACGTTTTCCCAGTTGGCGCGGGCGGTACTGCTCCCTTTTCGGTTGTTGGTAATGCCAGTAAGGGCAAAACCGAGGGTGGTTTTATCCGAAAGGTAATAATCCAGTCCAGTTTTGAGCGTATTGTTGAAACCCCGGTGAATCAGGGTAGTGGGCTGATCCAGGCGGGATTCAACCTGATCTTGTTGGTTGAAATATTCCCGCAGGGCGTAAATTTTGGTGAAGCCTTTGTTGTAATTGCTGCTGTACGTCAAAAAAGTATTGAAGCGGCCATTGCGGTAGTTGAGTACCAGACTGTGGTTGGTTTTGGTATAAACGCCTTGCCCGTATGAATCAGTAAGCGTGCCATTGAAACCCTTTTGCTTGTTCTTTTTGGTCTTGATGTTGATGATACCCGCGTTGCCGCTGGCATCGTATTTGGCAGAAGGATTGGTGATCAGCTCGATTTGGTCAACTTGACTGGAGCTCATGCCGCCCAAGAGGTTGTTCAACTCTGCACCCGATAAGTAGGTTTGCTTGTCGTCGATGAGTACCAAAACGCCCGTTTTGCCCATCAGGCTGATGCCGCCATTGCGGTCTACCATAACTCCGGGAGATTTTTCCAGCACTTCCAGTATGGTTGTTCCAGCATTGGTTACTGCCGCATCTACATTGACGATGGTTTTGCCCTGGATGCGTTGAATGAGGGCTTTGCGGCTGGTCACGGTAATTCCTTCCAGGGTTTTGTTGTCGGGCTGGAGGCTGATGCTGAGTTTTTGGGCAGCAATGGCTTCTTTGCTCAACTCGGTACTCAATTCTGCATAACCAACAAAACGGATTTTCAGGTTGTAACTGTTGGAGGGTTTAATGAAAAAAACAGCCATACCTTTTTCATCGGTAACGGTCATTTGAGGGTTTACAGAGCGGTTTGCAGCATTGAGTTCAACCGTTGCGCCGATCAGGGGTGCTTGTTTTTCGTCGAGAACAGTAAGTGTAAAATTGGCTTCTGAAGCAGGTGCTTGCCCTAAACAAAAGCTTGAAAAGGCTAGAAGAATAAAAAAAGTTAAATACTGCTGCATGAGATCATCAATTTAAAATCAATTTACCAATTCGACCTCCACCTCCTGCGAAATAGACTGCATTGCCTTTCTTGGCCTTCCGGCAAACATGAAAGCTTTCCTTGCTGATCCAGGACCAGTTCTTACCTTCGTCGGTGCTGTAATCCACCCCATTCAGACCGCAAGCAATCCAGTTTTTGCCTTTCAAGTATTCCACGCAACTGCGGTAGCCATGTGGGCCAACCAATGGAGCGGCAAAAGTCATTCCACCATTGGTGCTGACAAAGCAGTTGTCTGTGGTGGCATCTTTGGTCATAAAGTCACCACCCATCACGATCAGGATTTTTTTGCCTTTGATGGCGATGGAGTTGGCCCCTGTCGTTTCTTTCCCTTGAATAAGAGGCAGGTCTTTTTTCAAACCAGGCATAAAGAGGCTGGATTTCTTGCCACCACTGGCGAAAACAAAACCGTTTTTGCTGAACATTCTGATGTTGGTACCGCTGCTGGCAAAAAAAGCTTCGCCTGTTGCTGCGGTAGGTTGCTCTTTATCCGAGAGCGTCTGCCAGGTATTCCCGGCATCCTGGGTTTTGGCAATAAAAACTTTCCCTTGCAAAGGATCGCCAATTACCATCCCGTTTTGGGCATCAAAAAAATCCATCGCATCCATGAACATGGAAGTATCGCGGTTTTCGTATAACTTTTTCCATGTTTGTCCGCCGTCGGTTGTCTTGAGGATGTAGGCAGGTGAAGCGACGCCCATGACAATGGCCGTTTGGGCATCAAAGGCTTCGATGTCGCGAAAGTCGGTTTTTTCAAACCCCTGGACATTCATCCATTGCCAATTTTGGCCGCCGTCGGTAGATTTACCAACCGTACCTGCACTGCCACTTACCCAGATGGTTTGATCATCTACTGCACTAAGTCCGCGAAGTGAAGTTTTGGTGCCTGCACTCAAGATTTGGATGGTCTGGCAACGCGCCGACAAGTTGAGCAAGCAACTCAAGAGCAGCAATAAGTAGCTGGTTTTTAAAGGCATGGTTTGGGTATTTGGGTGCGGCACAACTCTAGAAGTCCGCACAAAATTAAAGCTTTATTTTCGGGTAAAATTCACCCTTTTGGGGGTAAAAAACTAAAATTGCTTACCTCTTCCACACCATCAGTCCTTGGTTGTTCCGCGCCACCAAAACCGTCCCATCGGTTAAAGTAGCTATTTTGCGCCCCTGGCCATTGACCCAAAATCCGGATTGTGCCGGATTCATTGCCGCCCACTTTTTACCTCTGCGGGTCAGTACACAACCATAATCGGCATCGTAACGGCCCAAGCTTGGACGGATACCATACCAATTGCCTACACTCAGGATTTCCTTTTGGCCATCGCCATTGATGTCGGCTTGGGTGAAATTGAAAATGGGGGCAAATTGGGCTTCCGTGGGCAATGCTTCAAGTGCATATTGGCCTTTTCCGAGGTATTTTCCCCAGGAGGAAGCAAAAGTTACCGCTCGATGATGAATTGCATCTTTCAACATTTCCGCTGAAAAGACTTGCTCAAAACCACACTCGGCAAAGGGGCGGTACTCTAAAAATTGTTTCTTGAGGACATTCAATTGGCCAGTCAGTTCGTCTTTGTTCATATAAGTATACCGCCGCCCTTGCTTGTAGTAAGCCAGAATAGGGTCGGTCTGGTAGTTTTGATCAAAGTCTTTGACATACAACTCAACGGGTTCTGTTGCAGAAGCTTTGAGTTCTGAATTGAGTCCCAGATTGCCAAGCAATAGATCGGGTTTGCCATCCTGGTTGTAATCTTTACTGGACACGGTATTCCACCATCCTTCCGAATTGGGAACCTGGTCCAAGGAAAATTGGTCTTTGTCCACTTTGAAGATGCAAACCGGCATCCACTCTCCTACCACTACCAATTGCAGGCCGTCTGCTTGCTGAACGATACATGCATCGCTGACCATGCCGATTTTTTGCAATTCTGGGGCCACTTGCTTGGTCACATCTTTGAAATGCCCTTTGCCGTCGTTTTCGTATAGGTGGCTATTGGGCACCAGGCCATAGGACTGAAAAATGGAACGACTCCCTACAAAAAGATCGAGTGCGCCATCTCCATTGAAATCAAAAGGCAGAACACAAGAACCTTCGTCGTAATCAAGCGGTAAGGCATTGGTATTTTGAGTAAATTTTCCTTTGCCATCGTTGATCAGCAATACATCGAGCAGTGCTGGGTTTTGTTCAGCATATTGATGACCTGCGCTGACCAGATAGGCGTCTAAATCACCGTCCTGATCGGCGTCAAACAAGGCAGCATCCACCATTTCTTGCATGGGATCAATGAGCAAATCACGGGCTGTGAATTTTCCATTGGCCGATTGGAGGTACAAAAAGACCTTTCTGCCCCCAATCAGCACATCTTCTCGCCCATCGCCGTTGACATCCCCAAGGGCTAGCGCGGGGCCCTGGCTAGATAGCATGTGGGGAATCAGTTGTTCGCTGTCGAAGTCGATGTATTCGTTTTCGAGGTGGGCGTAATCCAGGCCAAGTTCGGTTGTATATTCCTTCAAAAAAGGGATAAGGGCTGGGGAAATCGTTGGTTCAACAGGCGCCTGATATTTGATGGTTTTCCGTTGATCGGCAGGTATGTTTTTGAGTAGCTGTATTTTGCCGTCTGGCCAACGAATCTCCAATTCATCAATATTTTTGGCTGCGCCAAGTCCAAAATGCAGCAGGGGTTCTGCCGATGACTGGAATCCTCGGGTGCTGTACAATTCTTGAATTTGCTCCTGGTCATTGGCTACAACACGCACGCGAGTACCGTAGCCAAAGGGATTTTTACCAATTCCTTCCAATTGAATTTGCAGCCAATGCTGATTGGGTTTTGCTTGCGCTTTGTTTTCAAAAATACTAGCGGTTTCATTCAGGTTGTTCAAGACCAGATCGAGGTCGCCGTCGCGATCCAGGTCGGCATAAGCGGCGCCGTTGGAACAGCCGACTTGATTGAGTCCCCAGGAGGCGGATACATCTTCAAAACTGAGGTTGCCCTGATTGCGGTAAGCGAAGTTGGCAACTTTGCCAAAAGGCATTTTTTCGGTGAGGGATTGATCTGTGGCCGATTGCTGTACCGTGGCATTGGAGATGAATTTGAGGTAATCCAGGTCGTTGGGGCGGCGAAAAATGCCGTTGCCTACAAAGAGGTCTTTCCAGCCGTCGTTGTCAAAATCGGCTAGCAAGGGCGACCAACTCCAGTCGGTTGCGCTGATGCCAGCCAGTTGACCAATTTCGGAAAAACTCGGATACGCTTGCCCGCTGACCAAACCCCGGTTGAGTTGCAACATGTTGCGCGGGTACTGGTAATGGTAGCCATAACTGAGTTTGGTTTGAAAAATATTGTAAGGATCAGCACCTACCGAACTTTTGCTGACCACCTCGTCATTGGGTTTCATGTCCATGGTAACCAGGTCTAGCCAGCCGTCGTTGTTGAGGTCGGCCATGTCATTGCCCATCGCAAAGGTGCTAGTATGTCCCATCGAGGTACTGATGGACTCCTGAAAAGTTCCATCGCCGCGATTGTAATAGAGGTAGTCGTTTTCGTGAAAATCGTTGGAGACGTAGATATCCGGCCAGGCATCGTTGTTGAGGTCGCCAATGGCAATGCCGAGGCCAAACCCAATCTTGCTGCCATAAATGCCCGCAGCAGCGCTTACATCTTCAAAAGTATCGCCATCATTGCGCAGCAGGCGATCGCCAGAAAGTTGATCCCGGTTTTGGCGGATATTGGCTCGACTGTAGTTTTCGGCATCGTGGATGGAATGATT